>VAZZ01000099.1 GCA_005884715.1 Alphaproteobacteria bacterium
AACTCGCCCCCCGCCATATGCACCTTGTTGCCGTTGACGCTCGAGAGGGTGCGGGCAATGTCGGATGAATTGGTGACCACGGTCAGACCGCGCTTGTGCAAGAGCTCACGCGCTAGATAGCTGGTCGTCGTCCCGGTATCGAGCATGATGCTGTCGCCGTCCTCGATGGCTTCAGCGGCGCGGCGCGCGATCGCCCGCTTGCCAATGGCATTCTCGCGCATGCGGCGCTCGAAAGGAGCTTCGCCCACCGCATGCGGCAGAGCGGCGGCGCCATGCATCTTGAGGATCTCGCCGCGCTCCGCCATCAGGCGCAGGTCACGGCGGATGGTCTCGGCCGAGACAGCGAGCCAGTCCGCCAGATCGCTCACCGAGGCCGACACGTGGTCATGCAGCAACCGGCGGATTTCGGCGTGGCGGCGTGAGAGGCGGTTCATGGAGTAATTTGCCCGATTGACGGCAGATTGATCATCAATTGGTCATTTCTGGCAAGAAAATTCTCTCAAATCCACAAATTGCCACGAAATTCGTTGTTTGGCATTGACACTTGCGGGCCTCTGCCGTGACATTTGCGTCCAGCAGGCCAGAGCAAAAACAGCACGCCTGCATGGGAGCCAGGAAGAGGGAGACATCCATGAGCAGATTGCGCGTAACAAGTACCCTGTTCGGCCTTGCCGCTCTTGCGGCAACAGCCCTAACGCCCATGACCGCCCAGGCGGTCGAATCCAACGATATCAACGCCAAGATCCTTGGCGGCATTCTCGAGAAGCTGGGCTATACGGTCGAATATCCCACCGGCGACTATCTTTCGAGCCTGACCACCGGTCTCACCAATGGCGACATCACGGTCGGCGTCGAATATTGGGACACGACGGCAGGTGAAGCTATGAAGGCTTCGGATGCCACGGGCCAGACCGAAAAGCTCGGAACGCTCGGCCCCAAGGCCAAGGAAGAGTGGTGGTATCCGATCTATATGAAGGAGAAGTGCCCGGGCCTGCCCAATTGGGAAGCGCTCAAGGATCCGAAATGCGCGGAAGCCTTTTCGACACCGGAGACGGCGCCCAAGGGCCGCTATCTCGGTGGACCGGTGACCTGGGAAGGTTTCGATGACGAGCGCGTCGAGGCCTTGAGCCTGCCCTTCACCGTCATTCATGCCGGCACCGATGCGGCAATGTTCGCCGAACTCGATTCCGCCTATCAGCGCAAGGGGCCAATCATGCTGTGGATCTATTCACCGCATTGGGCGCCCGCCAAATATGAAGGCGAGTGGGTGCAGTTCCCGGAATATACGCCTGAATGCTACACCGATCCGAAATGGGGCATCAATCTGAAGGACAAATGGCCGGTCGCCTATAAGGTCGCTAAAGCCTATCAGATCGAAACGGAAGAGCTGAACAAGCTCTCCGGCGAAGTCGATCTCGGCGGCAAGTCGATCGATGAGGTCGCGGCCTCCTGGGTCGCCGCCAATGAGGCGAAGTGGAAAGCCTGGGCGCAATAGGACGCAAGGCGGTCCGCACACGCGCATTCGACGAATTTCCCCTTCTCCCGCGCGCAGCGTGGGAGAAGGTGGCCGAAGGCCGGATGAGGGCTCTTTCGCGCAGTGTGCTCTGATCTAAATGAGTATTCCCCGCTGAGACAAAGAGCCCTCACCCGCCCTTCGGACCCCCTCTCCCATTGCTTCGCAACGAGAGAGGGGAAAGACTGGAGACCTTAGATACGGAACGAGTTTCGATGACCGATGCGAAGCGGCCGGTGAAGCTGTCCTGCCGCAACCTATGGAAAGTCTTCGGCCCCAATGCCGAAGACTTCATGCGCCGGCACAAGGGTGCGGCTTCCGCCGAAGCGCTGGCTGAGGCGAAGCTCATCGGCGCGGTGCGCCAGGCCAGCATCGATGTGCAGGAAGGCGAGATCTTCATCGTCATGGGCCTGTCGGGGTCCGGGAAATCGACCATGTTGCGCTGCCTGTCGCGCCTAATCGAGCCGACCTTTGGCGAAGTCCAATTTGACGGACGTGATCTCCTGAAGCAGAGCGAGGCGGAACTGATCGAGATCCGCCGCCACAAGATGGGCATGGTGTTCCAGCACTTCGCCCTGCTGCCGCATCTCACCGTGCTCGAAAATGTCGGCTTCCCGCTGTCCGTGCAGGGCATCGCCAAGGACCAGCTGGTCAAGCGCGCCCGCGCGATGGTGGATCTCGTTGGCCTCAAGGGGCGCGAACATCATTATCCGCGCGAATTGTCGGGCGGCCAGCAGCAGCGCGTTTCGGCGCTCGACCCGCTCATAAGGCGCGAAATGCAAGTTGAGCTCATGCGGCTGCAGAATGTGCTCAAGAAGACGATCGTCTTCATCACCCATGATTTCGACGAGGCGATCAGGCTCGCCGACCGCATCGCCATCATGAAGGATGGCGAAATCATCCAGATCGGGGCGCCGGAGGAACTGGTGCTCAATCCGGCCACCGATTATGTGGCGGAATTCACTCGCGACGTGAACCGCGCCAAAGTGATGTCGGCGCAAAGCCTGATGACGCGCGGCAAGGCCGGCGCCAGGCATTCAGGCAAGGTCGAAGCCAAGGCGAAAGTGGAAACCTTTGCCGCCGAGATCGTCGGCGCCAAGCTTCCCTTTGCGGTGCTCGATGGCGACGGAAAGCTCCTCGGCGAAATCGCCCCGCAAGCGGTCATCGACCTTCTCGCGGGGCGCAAGAGCGAGCAGGCGCGGCCATGAGCGATGTCGCGCTCGACAATGAATCGCGTTCGAATTCGTTGCCGGGTTGGCGCAGCGCCTTGATCCTGCTCGTTGCGATCATTGTGGCCTTTGCCATCGCCTGGATCGTGCCCGGCGGGACCGACTATCCGTCTTCCGCCGTCATTCCCTTCGCCGAATGGATCGGCGCCGTCATGCAGTGGCTCAAAGTCACCTTTACTGCAGCTCGCGATGGGGCTTCTGGCGAAAGGCTACAGGATCAATTGGGGGGACGGGTTTTTTACTTTGCCGCGCTTTTCCTGGGTCGGCGTCTGCGCGGTTGCCGGTATCATCGGCTATCGCTTCGGCGGGCTTAGACTGGCGCTGCTGAGCGGACTGAGCTTCCTTGCCATCGCGCTGTTCAAGCAGTGGGACAGCGCCATGTTGACCT
>VAZZ01000566.1 GCA_005884715.1 Alphaproteobacteria bacterium
GCACTCTTCCAAGGCGCCCGGAGGGTCGCTCAGGACTGCGATGGCGAGGCGCCGCGACGGAAGCGCGCCCCGCTGGCGAGCCGGCCCGATCTCTCCACCCTCCGGCGCTGGCTCCGGCACTGGAGCGCTGTGCGCCATCGCGAGGCCGCCGAACGCACCCTCCTCACCGCCATCGCAACCGGCGCTCCGCCGCCAGCGCTTGCGGGCCTCATGTACGCCACGGCAACGGACCGCGCCTTTGCCGATGGCGGCCACGCGCTCGATTTCATCAACAAGGCTTGCGAGTGCCTCGACCTGATCGGCTGGGAGCATGCCGATGCCGTGTTGCCGAGCGTGGTCGGGCAGATGGTGGCGGCGCGGGGCGCAGAGCAGACGACGGCGTGGCGCCACCCCTTGGACCTTGTCGCACTCTCCGATGAAGCGGCGGCGGAATTGCCTGAACTTTTCAGGACTAGGCACCGTTCCGAGGACTGGTCGGATCATGTGCAGCTCGCCGCCGACCTCCTCGGCGATGATGCGAAGGCGATCCTGGCGGCGCTCAAGGCGGCGGTCCGGGCGGGGGCCTCTCCGGCCGATCTCGGCCGCTCGCTCGCCTATGCGGCGGCGCTGCGCGTTGCCCGTTTCGGCACCGCGAACGAGCAGGCCGACTGGGAGACGGCACTTCACGTCTTCACCTACGCCAACGCCATTCACCAGGCATTGAAGCGGACCGCGACGGAGGACAGCCCGCAGAATGGCGGGATCGACGCAGTCCGTGGCGTACTTCACGGGGCGATGGCCGTCTACCTCGCCCGCTATCTCAATGTGCCGCCGGCGCGTTTGCCCGGCGAAGACGGCGATCGGCTGGACGACCTTCCCGAAACGATCGAGGAAATCCGCGAAGGCTTTTTGAACGCATTCGATCGCCAACGGCAGGTCGACACGGCCGCTCGGCTGGTCGCGCGCCATCTCATGCTGGGCCATCCGCCTCAGGCGCTGATCGCTACTCTCGCGCACGTGCTGCTGCGCGAAGACGCGGGCTTCCACGCCTATCAGATGCTGGAGGCAGGTGTCAGGCAGTTCGGCGAGTGGGGCAACACCGATCAAGGCCGGCACATCCTGATCGCCGTGGCGCGCTACCTTGCCGCCCATTCGCCCACCGAGCGCTCGGCGTTTCAGACCGCCGACATCGCGCAGCGGCTGCTACGCGGTGGCGAACTCCATCAGGATGCGTGATACCCTGCGAGGCATTGCTCCTCGGGTCGGCACTGACCTCGCCGCGGATTTGAAACCTACTCGGTGATCCCTACAAATAAGTGGTCCCAACATATAAGAGGATGGAGCCGAGCCCGACAAGTGCGAGGCCAGGCCAGTTCGCTCTGGGATCAAAGGCGGCGCTACGACCCTTAGGCTCCAGAGTTGGGCTTTCCGCCATTGGATCCCGCCGGCTTGCTCCACTCAACCGCCCTCGCCAGATGGCCACGTAGGCCATGAACAATACGCCGCCAAGAACGAGGAGCGCACCAATAAGGATGACTATCATTCCAACCTCCGTACGCCATCTCATCGTGCCCTCGATTCAATGTGCTCCCGCGTGACCGAAAGCGATGGTCTACATCCCCGTGGTCTTGAGATAGGCGATGACATTGGCGACATCTTGCGGATTCTTGAGGCCGGGAAAGGTCATCTTGGTGCCGGGCACGAAGGCCTTGGGATCGGGCAGATAGGCGGTAAGTGTTGCCTCGTCCCAAACCACGCCTGCAGCGCCTTTGGCCAGCATGGCGGGGGAATATTTGAAGCCTTCGACTGACGCCGCCTTGCGGCCGACAACGCCTTTGAGCGAGGGCCCGATCTTGTTGGTCGCGTCCGCGGCCGTATGGCAGGCCATGCACTTCTGGAAGACCTTGGCACCCTCTGCTGCATCTTGTGCGTGGCTGGCCGCGCTGAGCGCCGCTATTCCCAAGGCGGTGAGCGCAAGTCTGATTTTCATGGGCATTCCTCTTGCTGATGATTTCCTTGCAAAGTCATAGCGCTTCAGAATCCTGCGCTGAAAAAATGTACGCGCGTGAACAGGGTGTAGTCCGATTCAAGCGTCATCAGGCTCACAAACACCAGCACCAGGACCGGCGGGACCAGGATGGCATAGATCAGGGCCAGCCGCTCCCAGGCCATATGCATGAAGACGGCGACGATCAGCCCGGCCTTCAACACCATGAACAGGAGGATCAGCGACCACCTGAGGTGGCCTTCAATGTCGAAGTAGTCGACGAGATAGGAACAGGTGCTGAGGACGAAGAGAAGTCCCCATGTCAACAGATATATGCCGATCGGATGCTGCTGCGTCTTTGCGTGTGCCATGTCTTGCCTCACCAAAGATAGA
>VAZZ01000567.1 GCA_005884715.1 Alphaproteobacteria bacterium
AGCCAGGGCACGCCGGGCGCCGACCAGTTGGGCTCCTCACCGCAAACCAGATCGAAGAAGCCGACCGCGGTTTCGGGGTCCTCATGGGTGTTCTCGCGGAACGAGTTCCAGAAGCCCGGATCGTCGGCGACCGGTGCCGGAAGGGGCTCCTTATCGCCTATCTCTTTCAGGATGGCAGCGGCGACCGACAGACAGAAACTCGTATAGGCATAGCCTTCCGGCCAGCGTGCCAGCGGATGATCGATGTCGCCCGGCATTGCCGGCAGCTCTCCCTCCTTGCTCGCCTTGAGCGGGGCGGCGACGATGAGCTCGCGCAGCATGAGTCCCGCCGCAAAGATCACATAGTCATGCCGGTTCACGTCGGCGAGATGCTTTGACAGGTCGAATTTCTGCCGCCAGCGCGCGAAGGCTTCGGCGAGTGCTGCGTGATCGATTTTGGCGGTGAGCCCGGTATCCTTGAACAAGAGCTCGAGATTGCGTTGGAACGACCAGAGGATGGTGCGGAAGCGCCGCGCCTCATGGCTCAGATCGTCGACTTTGAGAACTTCCGTCTTGAGGGGGGTAAGCATGGCGCTGTCATGTCCTTCTGATCAGCATCTCTCGGGCCGTCGCTTCGTTGGTGATCAGCACATTGCAATCGATGAGCTTGACGGCGCCGAGCAGCGCGTCGACCTTTTCATTGCCGCCGGACGCGATTATCCGCTTCGGCACGTCGCGCAGCTGCTCGATCGGAATGGACATCACCCGCTTGTTGATCGGGTGATCGACCAGATGTCCGGAGCGGTCATGGAAGTTGAACAGGATGTCGCCGACGGCCCCCAGCCGGATCAGCCCGGTGCGGTCTTCATCGGAGAGCAGATTGAAGCGGAAAGCCGTCGAATCGGGCGCCATCGTGCCGACGCTGAGCACCGCCATATCGAGCCGGTCGGCGCGGCGCAGCACATCGCGCAGGCCGCATTTCTCGATCAGGGTCTCCTTGGTCTCGGGCGAATCGACGACCGCTGGCGCGGTGAGAAGGTAACAATCAGCGCCGACCATGCGGGCGAATTGCCAGGCGAATTCCGACGGATTGTATCGTCGCGCCTGTACGATGCCGCCCAGGAGCGAGATCACTTGTACATTTTCAAGCTCGCGCGGCGCCAGTGTCTGCAGTGATTCATAGAGCGTGGCGCCCCAGCCGACGCCGATCGACATGTCGTCGGTGAGATTGTCGGTTATATACATTCCCGCCGCCACG
>VAZZ01000568.1 GCA_005884715.1 Alphaproteobacteria bacterium
TACTGGGCGGCCGGCTTTGGCGCGAGCCCCGAATATCTTGAGACCCAGCGCGAGCGGGTCTATCGGCCGGGCACGGACTCGCTCGCCGGCCGCACCGCGCTCAACATGCGCGTGACTGTCATCGACGATGCTTGGGAAGATCCGGAATATGGCTACAAGGATCTTGCGCGGCTCGGCAATTTCCGCACGATGCTGGGGGTTCCCCTGCTCCGCTCTGGCGACCTCATCGGTGTTCTGGGACTCGTCCATCAGCACGTCGAGCCCTTCACCGACCGCCAGATCGAGATGGTGACGACGTTCGCCGACCAGGCGGCGATCGCCATCGAGAACACCCGTCTGTTCGAAGAGCTCCAGGCGCGCAACCGCGAACTCACCGAGGCCCTCGAGCAGCAGACCGCGACCGGTACGATTCTCAGATCTATCGCCGCCTCGCCGACCGATGTGCGGCCGGTTCTCACCACCGTGGCGGAAAGTGCTGCACGACTCTGCGAAGCCTATGACGCGGCGATCCTGCTCGCAGAAGGGGACGCGCTCTGTGTGCGCGCCCATCATGGTCCCATACCGATCGATTTCGCCAATTGGCCGATCGGGCGCGATTGGGTAACGGGGCGAGCCTATATCGACCGCAAGCCGGTCCATGTGCATGATCTATTACTGGAAGAAGATGATTTTCCCGCCGGTCACGCGATGGCGAAGCGTCTCGGTCATCGCACGATGCTTGCGGTGCCGCTGCTGCGCGAGGACAAGGCCATCGGTGCGCTGATCTTACGGCGCCGTGAAATGAGGCCATTCAGCCAGAAGCAGATCGATCTTCTTGTCCTTTTCGCCGATCAAGCCGTCATCGCCATAGAGAACACCCGGCTGTTTGAAGAGCTTCAGACGCGCAATCGCGAGCTCACCGAAGCGATCGAACGGCAAACGGCGACGGCCGAGGTGCTCAAGGCGATCAGCCGTGCCACTTTCGACTTGCCTGTCGTGCTCAGAACGCTGGTCGCATCGGCCGCCAGGCTGTGCGGTGCAAGCTATGGCGGCATCATGTTGCGCGAGGGAGACATGCTGCGTGGCGGCGCAATATTCGCGGGAACGGCGGAGGACGAAGCCGACATGCAAAGCCGCGCTTTCCCGATCGACCGAAGTCGAATTTCGGGTCGTGTCGTCCTTTCCGGCCGTGTCGAGCAAATTCCCGATATTCTGGCCGATCCCGAATACGACTCGCCGTTCCTCACGCGGGTCTCGGATACCCGCGCCTTGATGGGCGTTCCTTTGTTGCGCAAGGGCGCCGTCGAGGGTGTCTTCTTCCTCGGCCGGCCGGAGCCCGGCACTTTCACTGAGCGCCAGAGTGAGCTGGTCCAGACATTCGCCGATCAGGCGGTCATTGCCGTCGAGAATGTGCGGCTTTTCGAGGAGGTTCAGGCGCGGACGCGGGAGTTGCAGGAGACGCTCGACTATCAAACCGCCATTAGCGAGGTGCTCAATGTCATCAGCCGCTCGCCGTCTGATGTGCAACCCGTGCTCGATGTGATCATTCAGACCGCGGTCAGGCTCTGCGATGCGGACGGAGGG
>VAZZ01000100.1:0-891 GCA_005884715.1 Alphaproteobacteria bacterium
TATTTAGTTCAAAAGCGACAGGCTAGGCATGACACAGGCGGCCCGTTGGATTACCATACGTTGGGAATCGACATTGGGGGCGCACACGGGCGAAGGGGAGGGCTCTCTGTCATGGCTAAGCAAGAGGGTGTTCAGGGCGTCAGTTACGAGAACGTCGGCGCCGAATATTTCGAAAAGCGGCAACTTCGACGGCATGCCCGGGCCTGGTCATTGTGGGCTTTGGGCGTTGGCGCCGTCATTTCCGGCGACTTCTTCGGATGGAACTGCGGCTTGGCGACCAGCGGCTTCGGCGGACTATTCATCGCCACCATGATCGTGAGCATCATGTATATCGGCCTGTGCTCTTGCCTGGCCGAGATGTCTCCGGCATTGCCGCATACGGGCGGCGCCTATTCCTTCGCGCGTACCACCATGGGCCCTTGGGGCGGTTTCCTTACCGGTCTCGGCGAGAACATGGAATATGTCATAACACCCGGGGTGATTATCATCTCGGTCGGCGCCTATCTCCAGACGATCTTCGGCACTCCGCCGGAGCTACAGTGGGTGTGGTGGGTCATCATGTTCGTCGTGTTCGTTGGCCTCAATGTCTGGGGCGTCGAACTGTCGTTCAAGTTCACTGTGGCCATCACCTTCATCGCCATGGCGATCCTGGTCTTCTTCTTCATCGCGTCGCTCTGGGTCTTCGATTACCACCATTTCGCACTCAACATCGGCATTGGGCCGGATGGAGCGGCGGTCGAATTGCCGGACGGCAACGGCCCTTTCAATCCCTTCGGCATCGATGGCATCCTGAAGTCGCTGCCTTTCGCCATCTGGTTTCTGCTCGCCATTGAGCAGTTGCCGCTCGCCGCCGAGGAGAGCCACGACCCGCAGCGCGACATGCCCAAGGGG
>VAZZ01000100.1:908-6521 GCA_005884715.1 Alphaproteobacteria bacterium
TAGCGACCCTGGTCATCCTCGGCTTCCTCACGCTCTTGTGTAACTCGTCGGTACCGCCCGGCGCGTTCAAGCTCGGCAGTTCGGCTCAGCCGCTGCTCGATGGCCTTGTCGGCATCTTTGGCGAGGGTTTGGGGACCAAGGTCCTCGCGTTACTGGCGGTGGCTGGCCTGATCGCGAGCTTCCACACGATCATCTATGCCTATGGCCGTAATATCTACTCGTTGAGCCGGGCCGGTTATTTCCCGCGCTGGCTGTCGATCACCCATGGCGCGCGCAAGACGCCGCATGTCGCCTTGATAGTCGGCGGCGTCATCGGTCTCGTGCTCGCTCTGTTCATGAACTACGTGTTCGGCACCGCTTCCTATGTCGGCGCCGCCTTGCTCAACATGGCGGTATTCGGAGCGGTGATCTCCTACACTATGCAGGGGCTGTCGTTCTATATGCTGCGGCGCGATTTTCCCACAATCGACCGGCCCTATGTGAGCCCGCTTGGCAATGTCGGCGCGATCGCGTGCATGGCGATCGCTCTCCTGACCTTGGTCTATATGTTCCTCAATGAAGCCTACCGGCCGGGACTGTGGGGTGCGCTGATATGGTATGCTTTGGGCGTTCTCTACTTCGCGGCCACGGAGCATCGCAAGAAATCAGCGAGGTAGCTCAGGCCTTAAGCAAGGATCGGGGTGCCGTCACAGATGACCTTAAAGGTCGGTTGCTGGGCGAAACCCAATACTTCAAATAAAGCGGGCGACCATGCGATCGCCCGCCTCATGCAATTCGTCAGAGCGACCTTATTGGTTCGCAGTCTTGAGCGCGCTCAGCTTCTTCAGCACTTCCCAGGTGGTATTTTCACCGTGCTGCTGGGTATAGAAGACACGCCAACCGTTTTCGAAGGGCGTTGGGATTTTAGCTCCTAAAAGGCCCTCCACGGTCGCGTCGCCATCCGAAACATGTATGCCAGTGATCTCGTTGTCGCCTTCATTCTGGAAGCCGGTGTCCTTGAGGGCGGAAAGCCCTGCGTCGATCGTGGCGAGCGAATCGCGGCCCTCGGCGAGGAAACGGGATGGCTCGGTGCCCTCTTTCGAGTAGTCGGCGGTCAGATTGACAACATAGCCAGAGTCGAGCGCGTTGCGCTGGCTGTGGAGCTTGTCGCCAGCGTCCTCGACGAACATCGCCTCGTCAGCGGACCAGAAGGCGAGATTGTCGAAGCCCGTATAGGCCTTCTTGCCGCGATAGACCAAGGTGATCTCGCCCTCGGCCGCCGCGGGCGATGCCTGTGTGAGCTTGAGCACTCCACCGAAGCCGCCATATTCCTCACCTGCCTCGGTATCCGCATTGGTGTCGCCGGTTTCGTCGAACACGAACTCGGCGAAATTCGAGCCGGGACGGAAGAGGCCGTTTTCGGGCCGCTTGAGCGGCGTGGCGCCATTCGCCTTGGCGATCTTGTTGGCGTCAAACGGGCTCATCCCGTCTTTGCCGGTGTCGTGGACCACCACCCATTTGGTCTTGAGCGCCTTGCCGTAGGTGTGGAGGTCCTTCATGCCCTGGGACTTGATGTCGGCATCGGCCTGGCCGTCGTGGAAGGTGATCGGCTGGCGGGAAGAGTCGATGACCTGGAGCGCCTCGAGCTTGCCGCCCTTGGTGAGATCGGCCTTGTCCGTGGGCGTGAAGCGATAAACGAAGCTGTTGGGCTGTTTGGCGTGCTTGGCGACCTCGCCCAGCTTGTCGCTTTCGTCCTCGACGAGCCAAATGGTGCCGTTGGGATCGACCTGGACGCCCTCATAGCTCCCATTGCCGATGATTCCGGTCAGGTCCTCGACCTTGGAGGGAAAGTCGATGGTGGCCTGCCAGACGCCGCCCTTGGTGCCCTCTTCGCTGGTGAGGAGCAAGCGCTGTGCAAAGGGGTCCCAGCTGCTGCCATCAATCACCGGGATCGCGGTACCATTGGTCGTTTCATCCGCCATCAGTGTCACGCGGTGGGCAATATCGGCATCGAGATTGATGCGGGTGAGCATTCCCTGCGGCTTGCCGTCCTCGCCATTGGGGCCGCCTTCATGGCCCTGGAACAGGAAATGGCTGCCGTAATTGTAGCTGGCGTCTGGCCCTTTCTGGTCTTCGAGCACAAGATAGGTGTTCTTGTCGGGCTCGGTCTTGGTGGCCTCGACGGTGTTGTCCTTGCCCTGAATGGAATTGGCAGCGGGAACGATCGGACCGTCGCCGCCGAAGCCATAATATTTGAAAAGCGCGGTCGGATTCTCGAGCGGCGTGAAGCCCTGCACCGCGGGAACCTGCATGAGTTCGGGCGAAAGTGCTGACGGCACCACCACGCCCTCGGCCTTGGGCATCGCGGAGGGCAGTGGTGTCAGTTTGGAGCTACCGGCCAGGGCTATGGTCGGGACGAGCGCCGTGGCGGTGATGAGAGCTAAGGTGCAACGTCTGGGTATCATGATAGTCATCCTGTTTGAGCCTCGAAGGGTCCAAACCGTAGACCCGCTATATGACGGTTGTGCTGCGGTTTTCAGCGAAATCGGATGAGGTTCAGAAACGCGCCGATCAGGCGCCCATCGCGGAGAACTCCCGCCGTATCAATGCGCTGTGCTCGCCCAGAGCAGGAACCGACGCGCTGGCGAGATCTGGATGCAGGGGCGGTGCCGCAAGCTGGAATGATCCACCCGGAACCTTGCATGTGGCCCGGCGCAAGGCAGGATGCGCGGAAAGATCGGCGACCGTCGACACGCGGCCCCAGGCAAGCTGCGTGCTTTCCAGGTCTTGGTCGCCTGCGCGACGGTTAGCTTGGCAAAGAAGGGCGCGATTTCCCGGTCGAGTGCATCGCGATNNAAGCGGATATCGGTGGCGAGCTCGGGACGGCCGAGAACCGCGCTGCATAATCGCGACCATTCGCCAGCATTCTGTGCCACAATCACAACCTCGCCATCACGACAGGCAAAAGCCCGATAGGGATAGATCACGGCATGTGAAAGCCCGACCCGCGGCGTAACGCGCGCGCCATAATCATGATGAAGCAAGGGAACATTCATCCAATCGGCGAGCCCGTCGAACATTGCGATCTCGAGGGCCGCGCCGCGTCCGGCTCGCTCACGCTCAAACAGAGCTTCCATAATCGCCGCGTGCGCATTCATACCGGTGCAGATATCGGCCGCCGACACACCGACCTTCGCCGGACTCTCAGGAGAGCCGGTGACAGCGCACAGCCCGGATTCGGCCTGCACCAGCATGTCATAGGCGCGCATGCCGGCATAGTCGGTGTCTTGCCCATAACCGACGATGTCGATCGCCACCAGACGGGGAAAGCGCAGGGCCAGCTCCTTGGCGCCGAGGCCGAGACGCTTTGCGGCACCGGGCACCAAGTTTTGGACGAATATGTCCGCTTTCGCCAGCATGTTTTCGACGAGGCGCCGGTCATCGGCGGATTTGAGATCGAGGACCAGGCTTTCCTTGCCCCGGTTCAGCCACGCGAAATAGGCGCTCGTGCCATGCACGATGGCATCATAGTGGCGCGCCGTATCGCCTTCGCCGCGCTCGATCTTGATGACGCGGGCACCCGCATCGGCAAGCCGCGCCGTGCACATTGGTGCGGCGACCGCCTGTTCGATGGCGATGACGAGGAGGCCTGCGAGCGGACGTGTCATTAGGGCCTCAATATGAACGCGGGAGACCGAGAACATGCTCGGCGAGATAGGCAAGAATCAAATTCGTCGAGATCGGGGCGACCTGATAGAGCCGGGTCTCGCGGAATTTACGCTCGATGTCGAAGTCCTCGGCGAAGCCGAAGCCGCCATGCGTTTGCACGCAGACATTCGCTGCCTCCCAGGCGGCATCGGCGGCCAGCAGCTTCGCCATATTCGCTTCGGCGCCGCAATCCTTGGCGGAATCGAATAGTTGCGCGGCGCTGGCAACCATGAGCTCAGCAGCGCGCAGATCGGCATAGGCTTTCGCAATGGGGAACTGAACGCCCTGGTTCTGTCCGATCGGCCGGCCGAAGACGATGCGCTCCTTGGCATAGGCGATTGCCCTATCAATGAACCATTTGGCGTCACCGATGCATTCGGCGCCAATCAGGATCCGCTCGGCATTCATGCCCGAGAGGATATAGCGAAAGCCCTTGCCCTCCTCGCCGATGAGATTCTGGACTGGAACTTTCAGCTCATCGAAGAACACTTCCGTGGTCGAATGGTTCATCATTGTTCGGATCGGCTTTATGGACATGCCATGCCCAAGCGAAACCGTCATGTCGACAAGAAAGACCGAGAGTCCGTCGGTTCGCTTAGCGGCCTGATCGCGCGGCGTCGTGCGCGTCAGAAGCAGCATCAGATCAGAATGCTCGGCGCGCGACGTCCACACTTTCTGACCGGTGACGATGAAGTGATCGCCGTCACGTCTGGCGAAAGTCTTGATCGACGTCGTGTCCGTGCCGCTCTCGGGCTCGGTCACGCCGAACGCCTGCAGGCGCAACTCACCTGAGGCAATGCGCGGGAGGTAAGCGCGCTTCTGCTCATCACTGCCATGGCGCAAAAGCGTGCCCATGATGTACATCTGTGCGTGTGCCGCCGCTCCATTGCAGCCATTGCGCTGGATTTCCTCGAGAATGACCGCTGCGGCGGAGAGCGGCAGTCCTGATCCTCCGAATTCTTCCGGTATCAGGGCGGAAAGCCAGCCGGCCTCTGAGAGGGCGGCGACAAACTCCGTTGGATAGAGCCGCCCGCGGTCGAGCTTGCGCCAATACTCGCCGGGAAAACGCAGACACAGCTTCTGGATCTCATCGCGAATCTCGCGATGAGCTTCATTGCCCCCGCCATCCATCTCGACGTCTCCTTGCGGTTCGATCGATGAGAGATTAGGCACAGTTGCTGCCTTTCACCAAGACGGGGATGGCGCTTGCCGGCATCGTCCCCTCCTCATGCCGCAAAAACACGTGATTTAGCCGCCGGTAGCCGCTTGACGGCCCATCAGTTCCGGTGATTAGATATGATTGGATCGTTCCAATAAGGATAAATCCGTGCGTCGTCTTCGGATGGGGTTATGCGGGGCTGGCCTTGTGGGTCAGGCGGAGCATGCTTTTTTTCTGTGGGAAGACCAAGCGCGGTTTGAATTCGTTGCCCTGGTCGAAGCATCGGAGACAGTGCTGACCGCGCTGGGAAACCGCTATCGCATCCCCAAACTTTGCAGCCGTCTCGACGACCTTCTCGGCTGCAATCTCGATGCGGTCGTCATTGCCCTTCCCGACGCCCTTCATTCCGATTTTGCCGTCGCCGCATTCGCGGCGGGGCTCCATGTTCTGTGCGAAAAGCCCCTTTCGCTGACGGTTTCCGGGTGCGACCGCATGATAGCGGCGCGCGACAAAGCGGGCCGCATCGGCCAGGTCGCTTATATGAAGTGCTATGATCCCGCATTCCGAGCGGCGCTCGATCATTTGCCGTCACCTGACCGCATCCGGCTCATCGCCGTCGAAGTCCATGATCCTGATCATGAACCGTTTGTCGCTCATTTGCCGATGGTCTGGCCGAATGATCTGCCGCAGCGATTGCGCGACGAGCTTAGGGCGGCAACGCAATCCCAGCTCGATGAGACCGCCGGCCGAGAGACGAATTCCCAAGC
>VAZZ01000100.1:6603-16025 GCA_005884715.1 Alphaproteobacteria bacterium
ATCGGTGTCATCTTCGATGCGGGGCGCGGTGTTCAGCTCGGCTTCCCGCTTCCAGGCGGCGGGCGGGTTTCGATGATCCATCTCAATCTACCGGGCGTGCCGGACTATCGCGAGCGCATCACCGTCTATGGCGAAGATCGCATCGTCGACCTCACTTTCCCATCGCCCTACCTGCGCCATATGCCGACCCGGCTGACAGTGCGCCGCGGCAGGAATGGCCATGCTCTTGAAACCGTTGAAATCCGATCGAGCTATGAGGAAGCATTTCGCGAGGAACTCAGGGCTTTCCATTCCGCCATTGCGGAGGGTGCGCCGGTCATGACCACATTCGAGGCGGCTCGGCGCGATATCGAGCTTTTGACCAGCGCATTCAGGAGAACTGCCGCATGAGAATTGGGGTCTATTCCGATTCACTTCCCAAGATGAGCCGCCGTGAGCTCTTCGCTTGGTGCGCAGGACATGGCGTGCGCGATGTGGAGTTGGGGATAGGCAGCTGGGGGCCGTGGCCACGGCCTCACCTTGATCCGGTTGAAATGAGCGGACGATCCGGGCGCGACCGATTGCAGGGCGAGCTTCGCGAGTTCGGCATGAACCTCTCCGCGGTCAACGCCGCCGGCAATCTCCTTCACCCCGATGCGGCAAAGCGGAAAGATGCGCAAAACCGCTTCTGGGCGGCCGTCGATCTGGCCGTGGCCCTCGGCGTCTCGCGCGTCATCACCATGAGCGGCTGCCCGGCGGGACCTGGCGGCGGCGCGCTCGGCGTCTTCCCCTGCTGGGCCACATCTTGCGATGATGAACGTCTGTTCGACTGGCAGTTGGCCAATGAGTTAGGCCCCTTCTGGCATTCCATCAGTGCCAGATTGGCGAAGGAAGCGCCCGGACTCATGGTGTGTCTCGAATTGCACCCGGGTGTTTCGGTCTTCAGCGTCGCCGGCTTCGAAGCGCTGGCCCCGCATATCGGCGCCAATGTCGGGCTCAATCTCGATCCGAGCCATTTCTGGTGGCAGGGCATCGATCCCATGACTGTCATCGAGGCCTTGGGCAACCGTATCGGCTTTGCCCATGGCAAGGACACACTGCTTTATGCCGATCGGATCAGGCAGAACGGGGTGCTGCATTTTGCGCCGCCATCCGATCCCTCGAAAGCGCCCTGGCATTTTGCCCCTGTGGGCGAAGGCCACGACATCGAAACCTGGGTCGCGCTTCTCAAGGCCATGCGGCAGTCGGGCTATGACGGTGTCATCTCCATTGAGCATGAGGACCCTCGCTATGACGGCGAGGAAGGAACCGCAAGATCATTGCAGGGGCTGCAAAAGGCCTTGAGACACATCGAGTTGAGCAAATGACGACGCTGGTGGAGGTGGCGCGCCGCGCCGGTGTCTCGAAATCGACGGTATCGAACGTCATTCATGGACGGGTTGCCGTCGCCGAGCCGACGCGACGGCGCGTCGAGCAAGCGATCAGCGAAATCGGCTATCGCCCGAACGCCATCGCCAGATCTCTCAGGGCTCGCGCCAGCCACAGCATCGGCATGATCGTGCCTGACTTGAGCAACCCGTTCCATGCCCAGCTTGCGGTCGCGGTCGAGCGCGCCGCCACAAGCCTTGGCTATGCGACGCTCGTTGCCCACACCGATTGCAATCCTGAAGTCGAGGAGGAGGTTGGCCGTGCCCTGTTCGACCGCCGTGTCGATGGTGTCGTCATTGCCGGTCTCTCGATCGGATCGAAAATGCCCATCAGTTTACTGGATCAGGGCATTCCCGTCGTTCTCGCATCCTTTGGCGAACCGGAGGATCCGCGTTTCGGCAATGTGGACCATGACGACATTTCGGCCATGACGGCCGTCGTCGACCATTTGATTTCGCTCGGCCATCGCAAGATGGCCTTCGTGCCGCAACCCTATGCCGAGCAGTCGGGCGAGCGTCGGCGCCAGGGCTTCGAGAGTGCCTTGGCGCGGCACGGCCTCTTGGCGGCACCGCAAAGCGATTCAACCGCCATCGTCGCTCACAACGACATGCTCGCGATTCACACGATCGACAGCCTTGAGCGAAGCGGGCGCCGCGTTCCTGCCGACGTTTCCATCGTCGGCTATGACGATATACCGTTCGCCGCCCATCTGCGCATCGGCCTGACCACGGTAAGATCCGACGCCCGTAGATTGGGCCAGCGCGCGGTCGAGCTTGTCACCGCCGCGGCCCGGGCCGGCCGCCATGTCGCCCATCGCGAAATTCAGACCAACCCGCTCGTCATTCGCGAATCAACCGGAGTTGTGCCCTCATGAATGCGGTGCGCTTCGAAGACATTGAAAAGCGCTTTGACGGCGTTGTGGCGCTGCGGGCTCTCAATCTCATGGCGCCGAGTGAGAAGTTCCTAGCCCTTCTCGGCCCATCCGGCTGCGGAAAGACGACGGCGCTGCGCATCACTGCCGGCCTTGAAGCGCCGACCGGTGGCCGTGTCTTCATTGGCGATCGTGACGTCACTCGCCTGCAGCCGCGCGACCGCGACGTCGCCATGGTGTTCCAGAGCTATGCGCTTTATCCGCATATGACGATCCGAGAAAACATCGGCTATCCGCTGTGGATCCGCGATGTGCCGGAGAGTGAGCGGCGCCAGAAGGTCGATGCCGTCGCCAAGAGCCTGGAAGTCGATCACTTGCTCGAGCGGCGGCCACGGCAATTGTCGGGCGGCCAGCGCCAGCGCATTGCGCTTGCGCGCGCCATCGTGCGCAATCCGGCCGCCTTTCTGATGGACGAGCCCCTGTCCAATCTCGACGCCCGGCTAAGGCTCACCATGCGCGGCGAGATCAAGCGGCTCTGCCACCGGCTTGGCGCCACCACGATTTATGTCACTCACGACCAGGCCGAAGCGATGACGATGGCCGATCTTGTCGCCGTCATGGGTTCAGGCTCGCTGCAACAAGTGGCCCCGCCGGAACAGATTTACGACTTTCCCGCCAATCGTTTCGTTGCGATGTTTGTCGGCAATCCGCCGATGAACGTCCTCAAGGTTGATGTCGCCGGGCCGGCGATGATCATCGCCGGCATGCCGATCAAGGCATCGGCCCAACTCATCGCCGCCTGCCGCCAGGGCAACGCCGTCGAACTGGGAATTAGGGCGGAGGATGTCGACATCGTTGCCGGTGCCGAAAGGGGATCCATTCCGGGCGAAGTCTATGTCGTCGAGCCCATGGGCAGCGAGACGCTGATTGACATCAGGCTTGGCGACGAGCGCATCACCGCGCGCGTCGGCCGCGGCTTCCGCGCCGCACCCGGATCCCGGATCAATGTGAGCTTCGATCCCGATGACGCCTGTTTCTTTGACGCATCGGGAGTGACCGTCGTGCATCGCGCACAGAGCAAGGGAGGAAAGACCCATGACCATAAGATCCGTTCATAGCAGCCGAATGAATCGCAGGACATTGCTTAAGGGCAGTGCCGCGGGACTTGGCGCGGCAGTGATGACCAAGGCTCGACCGGCGCGCGCCGCTGGCGGCAAGGTCATCATTGGCGCCTTCGCCGATGGCGGGCTGGCACCGTTCAAGGAAAAGATCATACCGCTCGCCAAGCAGGAAGGCGGCTTCGAGATCGAATATCTCGAGGACGAATATGGCGTGACGCTGGAGAAGTGGTTTGCGGATGCCCGCAACAGTGCCGGCCAGTATGACCTCTATCTCCTTGACGACCCATGGGTACCCCAGTTCGGCGCTGCCGATGTTCTCGAAGATCTGGGCGCTGGCGGCATCGATGGCGCCGATGCCGACTGGATCGGCTCGATGATCGACATGGGTTACTGGCCGCCCCGGTCGGGCCCCAGGGTGAAGGGCTTCGAGAGCGCCCCGCCCAAGCTGATCTGCGTGCCCTTCGTCGGCGACCTGCAGACTCTCACATATCGCAACGATGTGTATAAAAGCGGCGCTCCTGCGAGCTNAAGCTGTTGCCGCCGGTACGATCAAATACCCCGTGGTGTTCCGCGGTGTCAGCGGCAATCCGATCGTGACCAGCTGGTACCCGATCTTTCTGTCTTTCGGCGGCGAGTTCTTCGACGACAAATGGAACGTGACATTCAATTCGGCGAAGGGCAAGGCGTCGGCCGATTTCTTTGTCGGCACCATGAAGCAAAACGCGCCTCCGGGGGTGGTCGAGTTCGATTCGGACCAGGAAGGTGCGGCTATACTGGGCGGCGATGCGGGCGCCATCATCCAATATTCCGGCAACGCCCTCAAAGCCGATGATCCCAAGCAATCCAAGGTCGCCGGCAAGCTCGATTTCGGTGTCGTGCCGAAGCAGGAGAAGGCCATCGCGCAGATGGGCATCTTCATTGCCGGCGTTCCAAAATCGGCGCCCAACAAAGCCAACGTGGTTGCGTTCCTCAAATGGTACACCAGCGGTGCGACGCAGGCGAAGCTCGCCGAAGCTGGTTCCATACCGGTGCGCAGAACCGGCTTTGGCGTCGCCAAGCCCGGCAATCGGCTCATCCCGGTTGCGCTTCAGCAATTGGATGCAGGTGCCCTGCCGCGGCCAAGAACCCCCGATTGGGCGAAGATCGAGGAGCTGCTCGGCATCGAGCTCAACAAGGCGCTGCAGGCCGGCAGTGGCGGCGGTGCGGCACTCGATGCCGCCGCCGAAAAGGCGACAGCCTTTCTGAAGCAGGTCGGCTACTATCCGTGAACCGGCCGGGCGTCAGGAAAGAAAGACTGCAAGGCGCAGGGCTCGATGCGGCCCTGCCCTACTTCATGCTGGCGCCAGGCGTTCTGCTTGTCCTTCTGGTGCTGATCTATCCCCTCTGGGACGGCCTGCGCGCCAGCACGATGTTCTACCGGTTTGGCAATCCCGTTCGCAAGGTTGGTTTCGACAATTACATTCGTTTGTGGAGCGATCCACAGTTCCTCAATTCGCTGTGGGTGACGCTGACCTTTGTTGCCTCCGCGGTTGCGATCGAGACGGTTCTCGGTCTGGCGCTCGCGCTCTTCTGCTCGCATGAATTTCGCGGCATCCGTCTGCTCCGCACGATATTGATCATTCCGATGGTCGTGACGCCCGTCGTGGTCGGCATCGTGTTCCGCCTCATTTATGCGAGCGATGCCGGGATGCTGACCGCCTTTTCGGAAGCGCTCGGCGGCGGCGCCGTCGAAATCCTCGGCCATCCGGTCAGGGCCTTTGTCGGGCTGGTCGTCCTTGATGTGTGGGAATGGACGCCCTTGATGTTTCTCATCCTGCTTGCCGGTTTGCAGTCGCTTCCCATTGAACCGCTCGAAGCCGCCCGCGTCGATGGGGCGGGCCCGTGGCGAGTATTCATCGATCATACTTTTCCAATGCTGCGCCCGATCATTGCGGTTGCGATCGTGCTGCGCACGATCGATGCCTTCGGCACTTTCGACCAGGTCTTTGTGCTCACCCATGGAGGGCCTGGCGAGGCGACGCGGCTTTTGTCGATCTTCGGCTACGATACCGCCTTCAAGTTCCAGGAGACCGGCTATGCGGCCGCCCTCTTTGTCACTATGGGTCTCATCATTCTGGCTTTCACGCTCGCCGCCGTGCGGCTGCTCAAGCGGGCGGCAACATCATGATCAGAGCTTTGGGCCGCTTCACCATCGTCGCCTTCGTACTTGCCCTGGTCCTCTTGCCGATTTACTGGATGGCTTCGACCTCGCTCAAGTCCAACCGGGAAATCACCCAGGAGGGAACGCTCTATCCGCACCATCCCTCTTTCGAGAATTTCGCCCATCTTTTTGCTTATAAGCGATTCAGCGACTATCTTCTCAATTCGATTGCCGTCACAATCATCTCCGTCCTCGTGGCCTTGGTGCTGGGTTCCCTTGGCGCTTATGCGATTGTCCGCTTCAGGCTGCCCTTCAGCCTCGAGCGGCGTGTCGGGCTTTCGCTGCTGATCCTGCGCATCGTTCCGCCGGTCGTCATTCTCATCCCCGTCTATCTCCTCATCTTGAGCCTCGGGCTTCTCGATACCTGGCTGGGACTCATCATCATCTACACGGCCTTGAATGTGACCTATTGCGTGTGGATGATGGAGAGCTTCTTCCGTGAAATTCCGGTCGATCTCGAAGAGGCCGCCATGGTCGATGGCGACAGCAGGTTTGGCGCATTCAGGCGCATCGTTTTGCCGGTGGCGGCACCGGGGCTCGTTGCCACCTCGATCTTCGCGGTGATCGTCACCTTCAACGAATTCATGTTCGCCCTGGTGCTGACTTCGACCCCCCACGCCATGACCATGCCGCGCGGAACCGCGACGCTGATCGGGCGCATCGACACCGATTGGGCCTCCATGTCGGCGGCCGGAGTCGTGGGCGCGCTGCCGATTGTGCTCTTCGCCTTCCTCGTCCAGCGTCACCTGGTGCGCGGCCTGACCCTTGGCGCGGTCAAGTGAAAGTTTCAGGTAGGCGTAAGCCGGTCGAGCGAAGCCTTGGCGTCTTTGAGATCTGGGGTGTCAAATCCCTCGGTGAAACAGCCATAGATTGGCGAGAGCAGTCCGCGCGCTGCTTCAAGCTTGCTCTGCGCACTCAGCTGGATATTTTCGAACGCGATCAAGCACCCGCCAATATTCGCCGGGAAAACCGAGACATAATTTCCGGATCTCCTCGCGAATCTCACGATGAGATTGATCGCTGTCCGCATCCATCCGCCTACTCTTTCCGCCGCGTGATCATTTGCTTAGTGCCCCAATATTTTCAAACAGGCACAATGGATCATGCTTGCGGAGAAAGGCAAGAGCTCCTGGAAGGTCTGGCGCTGTTTCCACCTACGGGCACGCGCGGCAGGAGTTCGGCTAGTTCCAGACGGCATCACTCATATTGCAGCTGTTCCTGCCATCTTGATGGCCTGCCCTTGCGGGTCAGGTCAAAGATGTTCCACAGGGGCTCAATGGTGCCGGCGTGGCGCGGGTCCTGGCGTGGATCGGTGTCGGTCCAGAACATTTCCGAACTCCAAAAATGCCGGATGGCTTTGCCCTTGCGATGGAAAACGGTCATCATCGGCATCTGGTGTCCTTCCGCCGTCTCGGCGTGATAATCGTGCTTGAAGCTGTTGCCCCCCGAAGACAGCAGGCGAAGACCCTCCCATCCCCGGTCTTTGGCGAAGGCGATCAGCTGGTCGAGTGGGGCTGCCGCGATGACGACGAAATTGAAGCCCGCCGCCTCGATGTGCTTGGCCGCGCCATCGAGCGAGTCGAGGAAGGCGGTGCATGATGGACAGGGAGCATCCTCGCGCTTGAGCTGCGCGGTCGCGCCTTCGGCAGGGCCCGGCCGGTCATCCTTGGGATAGCGTGGGAACATGAAGCTATAAGCGATGAGCGAGTCCTTCCGCGGCGCGAAGAGTTCCGAAAGAGTCACTTTCGCCGCCTTGCCATCCGGGCCGAGACCTTCGAACACATAGTCTTCAGGCACCATGCCGCCTTGCGGCAGGGCGCGTCTTTGGACGGCGACTGCTTCCATTGCGCGCCTGAGCTCGATTTCCTTCGCAAGAAGCTTGTCACGCGCCCGGCGATAGGCAGTGCTCTCATTCGGGAAACGAATGTCGTTTTTGCGCGCCAGCTTGCTGGCCGGCACAAGTTTTTTCACCTTGACCATGACACTATCCTTCGCAAAAACATCAGGTTATCGTAGGAATGACAATGCCTCTCGCATGCGGAAGCATGCTTCATTTTCAACCAGGCTCTCTACAATTGGTTCCGTACTCACATTGACGGCAGCGGGATGAATTCCGTCTCATTCGGCACCGGGCCGAAGCGTCCGGACTTCCAGTCTTCCTTCGCCGCCTCGATGCGCTCTTTGCGCGACGACACGAAATTCCACCAGATATGCCGTGGTCCTTCCATGGCGGTGCCGCCCAGGAACATCATCCGTGTCTTCTGCACCGCCTTGATGGTGATCGCATCGCCCGGGCGGAAGATCAGCATTTGCGGGGCTGCTAAGCGCTCGCCCGCGATTTCGACTTCACCCTCGACCAGATAGATGGCGCGTTCCTCATAAGTCGCATCGAGCGGCACGGATGTGTAGGCCTCGGCCGCGACTTCGACATAGAACCAATCCGACACCATCTCGACCGACGCTCTTGCGCCAAAGGCCGAACCCGCAATGACGCGGGCTTTGAGACCCTTGTCCTCAACCACAGGAAGTGTCGCTGCATCGAAATGCTGGAAGGAGGGGGCAATCTCTTCCCGCTCGGCCGGCAAGGCGATCCAGCTTTGCAGGCCCAGCATGCTGCTGCCCTTCTTGCGCGACACATCCGGCGTGCGCTCGGAATGGGCGATGCCGCGCCCCGCCGTCATCAGATTCATCGCTCCCGGCATGATCTCCTGGATATTGCCTTCGCTGTCGCGATGCAGGATCGAGCCATCGAAAAGATAGGTGACGGTCGCGAGCCCGATATGGGGATGCGGCCTCACATCCATCCCCTGCCCGGCAATGAATTGCACTGGGCCGAAATGATCGAAGAAGATGAACGGGCCAACCATCTGGCGCCTACCATGCGGCAGTGCCCGGCGCACGTTGAAGCCGCCACCCAGATCGCGCACGCGCGGCACGACGACGAGTTCGAGCGCGTTGCAGGATTTTACATCGCCGAGTATGGGATCGCTTGTCGGAAGCCAACTCATGATACTCTCCAATCAACAAACCGGTCTGCTGGTTTCAGCCTATGACAGTTTGCGCCTGCGGCAAATGTCATAAGTCTGTCGCCAGGGCCGCAAGCGCTCAAATGCCGCGCTGACCGCGAGGACATCCGTATCGGCGTAACGCTTGCCGATGATCTGCATGCCGACCGGCATGCCCTTGGCGAGACCGGCCGGAATGGAGGCCGCCGGATTGCCGCTGAAATTCATGGGGAAAGTGAGGCACCATCCAATGAGCCGGTTGACCTTCTCGCCCGCGACCGTATCGGGCCCCAGCGTGTTGCCATTCTTCGCATTCACGACCGGCAGGCAGCCGAGCGTCGGCGAGATGAGGATATCATGTTGGGCGAAGGCGCTCTGCACGGCATCATAGATCTCGGTGCGGACCGCCTGCGCTTCGTAGAACTCCGCCGCCGTCATGTCCTTGTAGCGGTCATACCAATAGAGATATTCGGGCGGCAGGTCGTCGCGATGCTTGCCGATGAGATCGTAACCCGCCGCCTTCATGCCGGCGATGCTCGCGACATTGAGCGGCATGATGATCTTGCACCAGAGATCCGCGAGCTCCATATGCGAGCGCTTGATGCCGAGCTTGACGTCGCTCACCGTGGCCCCCGCCTCGCGCAGCGCCTCGACCGCTTTGCGCACCGTCTCGGCGACTTCCGGCTCGACCGGAAACACATCGAAATTGGGACTATAGGCGATGCGCATGCCCTTGATCGGGCGATCGAGGGCGCCGAGGAAATCGACGGCCTCATCGAGCGCGAAGGGATCGCGCGCGTCATAGCCGGCCAGTGCTG
>VAZZ01000569.1:0-881 GCA_005884715.1 Alphaproteobacteria bacterium
GATCGGGCAGATGAGCGCTTCAATGCGGGACGCCGCGACGCCGGCCTCTCGCAAACGTTTCTCGAAGCGTGCGCGCTTGGTGAGGCTGCCGATGAGCCCGGTGTGGGCGATAGCAGGACAGCGCAGCGCGGCATCGACGATCGCGAGATCGAGCGCATGGGAATGGGTCATGACGAGGGCGATGCTTCCTGCCGGCGCGTTCGCCAGTATACGGACAGGCTCCTCGATCTGATGCAGCGAGACGTTCTGTGGCACCGCGCGGGGAAAGGCCTCCGGACGCGGATCGATCCAACGGACATCGAAGGGAAGCGGCGCCAACGCCAAAACCAAGGCGCGGCCGACATGCCCGGCGCCGAAGAGATAGATGCGGCGGCGATGCTCGCCAAAACTCTGCTCGACGCTGCGCCCGGCGATCAGGCGCGTGATGGTGAAATGCCCCTGGTCTTCTCGTTCGGCAAGCTCTTTCACCCGCGCGATGCTGCCAGGGGTAAATGCTTCCATCGCAAGCTCGACGCGGCCGCCGCAGCACTGGCCGAGCTCGGGGCCGAGCGCATGGGAGGAGATGCGCGCCGCCTCGCTTGGACCGATCATTGTCTGTGCTGCGGCGATGGCGCGCCACTCGAGTGTGCCGCCGCCGATCGAGCCATAATAACCGTCGCGCGTCACGATCATGTGGGCGCCGGCCTCGCGGGGGGCGGAACCTTGGGTGCCGATAACCGAGACGAGCACGCAGGACCCGTGCAACTCGAGCGTCGTGAGGATGAGGGACCAGGTCTTCATGACTGCATCGCCTTGACC
This sequence comes from Alphaproteobacteria bacterium, assembly GCA_005884715.1. GTDB lineage: Bacteria > Pseudomonadota > Alphaproteobacteria > Rhizobiales > Aestuariivirgaceae > Taklimakanibacter. The sequence continues at coordinate 799 of VAZZ01000569.1, forward strand.
GCGCGCATTATGGACTCGGGCGTGGCGGGTACGTCAAGCGGCGGGACCTGGCCCGAGTTGATGCCGGCGAGCGCGTCGAAAAT
>VAZZ01000569.1:1063-2873 GCA_005884715.1 Alphaproteobacteria bacterium
CATATCGATGGCCGGATTGAGCGAGCGGCCCACATCGTGGAGGATATCGACGCGGTCGACGCGCATCTCGCCGGTCAGCGTGTCGATGGTCACTTCCGAGCACGACGCGCCGTAGGCGAAATAGAAGAACGGTCGGCCCTTGGCCTTGGCGCGGTTCCAGGTAACCTTCGGCGTGGCGTAGAAGCCGGTGGAGGAGAGCGAGATGCGCGCGTGATTTGCCTTCTTGGCAAGCGCGCCGAAACCTATGCTCTGGTTGCCGATGATGACCTGGCCATTCTCGAAGCGGATGCGCGATTTCGGCACCTTCCAGGCCTTCGCCGCGAATTCGACAAGGCGTTTCTTGATGGTTCCAGCTGCCGCCTTGGCCGCCATGCCGTTGAGATCGGAGCCGGAGGATGCGGCGGTGGGTGAGGTGTTGGGAACCTTGTCCGTCGTGGTCGCAGTAATGCGCACGCGGTCTGTCGTGAGGCCGAACTCCTCCGCCACCACCTGGGCGACCTTCATGTAGAGGCCCTGGCCCATCTCGGTGCCGCCGTGGTTAATGTGCACCGAGCCATCGGTATAGACGTGCACCAGCGCGCCCGCCTGATTGAGATGGGTGAGGGTGAAGGAGATGCCGAATTTGACGGGCGTCAGCGCAATGCCCTTGCGCAGGAAACCGTTCTTCGCGTTGAACGCCTTCACCGCTTCGCGACGTGCGCGATAGTCGGAGGACTCCTCGAGCTCGGCGACGACATCGGCGATGATGTTGTCTTCGATGCGCATGCCGTAGGGCGTGACATCGCGGCCCTTGGCGTAGAAATTACGCTTGCGCACGTCGAGCGGATCCATGCCGAGCTCAATGGCGATTGCGTCCATCATGCGCTCGGCCATGACCATGCCCTGCGGACCGCCGAAGCCCCGGAAGGCGGTGTTGGAGACGGTGTGGGTGCGGAGGCGCCGCGAACGGATGCTGAGGGCGGGATAGTAGTAGGCATTATCCGCGTGGAACATGGTGCGGTCGTTGACGCCGAGGGAGAGATCGGCCGAGTAGCCGCAGCGTGACAGGAACTCGGCATCGACGACGGTGAGCCGGCCCGTAGCATCGAATCCAGCACGGTAGCTGACCCGCATGTCGTGGCGCTTGCCGGTCATGATCATATCTTCGTCGCGGTCGAGCCGGCACTTCGCCGGGCGTCCGGTGACATGGGCGGCGAGTGCAGCGAGGGAAGCCCATTGCGCCGCTTGGCTCTCCTTGCCGCCGAAGGCGCCGCCCATGCGGCGGCACTCGCACACCACTTTGGCATCGGCGACGCCCAGCATCTTGGCGATAATGTGCTGCACTTCGGATGGGTGCTGGGTCGAGCAGTAAACGGTCATACCGCCATGCTCCTCGGGCACCGCCATGCTCACCTGGCCTTCGAGATAGAAATGCTCCTGGCCGCCGACGAGGAAGGTTTCCTCGATCCGACGCGTCGAGGCTTTGAGCGCCTTCGCGACATCGCGGCGCTTGAATTCATAGGGCGGCAGCACGTCCTTGGTTTTCATTGCCACCGCATCGTCGGCCGTAATGGCAGGCGTCTCGATGGCGATCTCGACCTTACCGAGTCGGGCCGCGCGCCGTGCCTGATCGCGCGTTTCTGCCACGACGGCGAAGACTACTTGGCCGTGAAACTCGATCGCGCCACCGGCGAGGATGGGATCGTCGCCGAGCGATGGGCTGCAATCGTTGATGCCGGGAACTTCCTTGGCGGTGAGAACGGCAATGACCCCCGGATAGTGCCGGACCGCCGCGAGATCGAGCGACTTGATCTTTCCGCGCGCCCCCTCC
>VAZZ01000570.1 GCA_005884715.1 Alphaproteobacteria bacterium
CAGGGAAAGGCTCTGCCCGATTTCACGGATTCTGATCCAGACGCGCGCATTGACGTCGCCATCATCGCGCACGGGCACCTCGAAGCTCAGGTGGTCGTAAGGCGGGTAGCCGGGCTGTCGGCGCGCATCGAAGGCGCGGCCCGACGCGCGCCCGACATAACCGCCCGCCGCGTATTGTTGCGCCAGCGCGGCATCGAGATGGCCAGTCGACACCGTGCGATCCTGTAGTGAAGCAGTGTTGTCGTAAAGCTCGACCAGGGCCGGGAAGCGCGCCCGGATCTCTCCGATCAGGATCTTGATTGCCGCGAGGCCGGTTGCGTCGAGGTCTGCGGTGACGCCACCCGGCACCACGCAATCACGCATCAGCCGATGGCCGAATGCGGTGTCGGCGGCGCGCAGCGTGTTCTCGCGGAGGATCCCACATTGTGCATGAAGTAGCGAGAAGGAGGCGTCGTTGGCGATCGCGCCGAAATCGCCGAGATGATTGGCGATACGCTCAAGTTCAGCCATGACTGCGCGCAGCCAAGTTGGACGGGCCGGCACCTCGACTCCGAGGGCCGCCTCGACAGCGCGGGCGAAGGCGATGCCGTAGGCGACAGTGCTGTCGCCGGAAGTGCGGGCGGCGAGCATTGCCGCGCGATCAAGCGATGCGCCCGCCATTATTCCCTCAATGCCCTTGTGCACGTAGCCGAGGCGCTCTTCCAGTCGAACCACCGTTTCGCCGTTGACGGTGAAACGGAAGTGTCCTGGCTCGATTATGCCGGCATGCACCGGCCCGACCGCGATCTGATGAAGACTTTCGCCTTCGGCGGGCAAAAACTCATAGGCCGCCGAGGACGACTGCGCTTCGGCCCGAGTTCCAAGCGGGTGCTTCACACCCCAGCGGCCGTGGTCCAGCCAAGACCGCCGATCTGAAAGGCCGAGCGGTTCCAACCCATAAAGATCATGGATCGCACGTTCGAGTCGGATCGCGGGCGGATGCACTTGCCCGACAGATGGAAACTTCCCGTCCTGGCATTCGACCGTAACGACAACGATCTCGGCTTCCTTCAGTAGCGCCATGTGCACCTTATCGGTGTCTCCCCACAGGCCAAGCAGCGCGGCGCGGCCCTGTGCAAGCTCCCCGGCAAGCATGCGCCACGTCTCCGCGGTCACGATGATGCGCGGAACAGGCTTGTGCTCTTCGATCCTATCACCTGAAATTTTGTCAATCAGCATGGGCTTATCCAAGCAGTTTCGCGACGTTCTGGAACCAAAGGACCATTTGCGGAGGCAAATAGATTCCGCTGACAAACACCAGCGCCAAATGCGCAAACATCGGCACATAAGACGCCGTTGCTTTGGCGGTCGTGCCGCGCGGCTCGCCGAATGCGATACTGTTTAACCGCAAGAACAATGCGCCAAAGCCAACCAGCAACCCAAAGACCAGCAAAATCGCAAGTAACGGTTCGCGCGCGAAGGTGGAACTGACCACGAGAAACTCGCTCATGAAGATGCCAAGCGGGGGAAGTCCGGCGATCGCGACGACACCGAGCACGAGTCCCCAGCCCAGTACCGGATTGGTTTCGGTAAGGCCTCCCATGTCGCCAATTTTCTGCGTGCCCTTGGCCTGCGCTATGTGACCGACGGCGAAGAAGATTGCCGACTTCGTCAGCGAGTGCATGGTCATGTGCAGCAGTCCCGCAAAGTTGGCGAGAGGCCCACCCATGCCAAAGGCAAACACGATGATGCCCATGTGCTCGATGGAGGAATAGGCAAACATGCGCTTGATATCGCGCC
>VAZZ01000572.1 GCA_005884715.1 Alphaproteobacteria bacterium
TGGGTCGATTACTTCAACGGTGCAACGCGTGACCCTGAATTCCGTGCTGGCATCAATGAAATGGGCGAGGTCCCGATCCTCACGCACAAGGAAATCAAGCTCACGCAATCCGGCGTAATTCTCGATTATCTTGCCGAACAGACGCGGAAATTCGGGCCCAAGAGCGAGGACGAACGGCGCGAGATCCTGCGCTGGACACTGTTCGACAATCACAAGCTGACCAGCTATCTGGCGACACTCAGATACCTGGTGCATCTTGCCAAGACCGGCGAAACACCGGTGACCGAGTTCCTCAGGCCGCGCGTCCTTTCAGCCCTCAAGATCGTCGATCTGCATCTGGCGAACCAGCCCTTCATCGTCGGCAAGCGCGCCACCATCGCCGACTTCTCCTTATGCGGATATCTGTTCTACGGCGATGAGCTTCCCGTTCCGCTGGAAGAACATATCCATGTCATGAAGTGGCTCGACCGGATCAGAGCGCTGCCCGGCTGGAAGCATCCCTATGATCTGATGCCGCGCAGCAGCAAGTAACGCCTCAAGATTGCCCGGGCGACATGGCGTCGAGATATTCCTCGAGATGTTCCAGATTCTCGAAGCGCATCCAGCCGTCGTCGGTCTCGGCCTCGACGGTGCCATCCGAGAGGACGCGGGCCGGGCGGCCTCTGATCAGGCGCTCCTCGACAACGAACAGCTGGGTATCTTCGGCTTCGGCCTCGGTGTCTTCGGCGGCAGGCTCAGGGGCGGCCGGCGGAGTCGCCTCGGGTTCCGGGACGCCCAAGGCTTCCTTGATTTCACTATTGGCCTTGTCTATGGCGGCGATCGTTTCCCTGCTCGTGGCGACCGCCCGGTTGGTTTCGTGTTTCGATTCCTCTATGAGGGCATCGATCTTGCTGATCGAGGATTGTGTCTCCACGACAGGGGTTGGAACCGGGAAAGAGGGTGGTGTGGCCGTCACGGGACTGAATTCCGATACGGTCGTGGCGGTCACGGCGGCGGTCGTCTGGCCATTGTCCTGACCCGACAGCCAGACGCGCAGACCCTGGGTGGCAGTGGCCACTTTGTCGAGGGCCGCAATGACGCCGCCAAAACCGATGAGGCCGAGACCGCCCACCAACATTGTTGCGGCAACTTCGGGAGTAAGCCCCAGGACCTGCATCTGGCCTGGAGAAACATAGATGAGCGCGCCGATCACCGCGCCAGCTGCGGCGGCGATGATGCCCAGGATGATCATCAGTTTCGACATGGTTGGCCTCTTCCCCGACTGCAGATTCGTCGATTAAAACGAACATATGGTAAATCTTGCGTTACTAGCCAGTAAGATCAAGCTTTTATGGGCAAATTCGTCCCCGCGAAATTTGCGGGAATCTAGTCCTCAATCACGATCCGAGGCGACTTCCGTGAGGTTCCAGTCTCGACCCCGGACCAGACATCTTCGGCAATCTTGCGGAAAATCGCCGCATGAACACCGTCCGGAAGCGTCGCGACGACCGGCTCGCCAGCATCGGAGCGGGCACGCACCTCAATGTCAAGCGGCACTTCGCCGAGGAACGGCACGCCCATGCGCTCAGCCTCCTTGCGCGCCCCGCCATGGCCAAATATCTCGTGGCGTTCGCCGCATTTGCCGCAGATGAAATAGCTCATATTCTCGATGATGCCGAGGACCGGAACACTGACTTTGCGAAACATGTTGAGCCCCTTGCGGGCGTCGAGCAACGCCAGATCCTGTGGCGTCGAAACGATCACGGCACCTGAGAGCGGCGTCTGTTGGGCAAGAGTCAATTGCGCATCGCCGGTGCCCGGCGGCATATCGACGATCATGATATCGATTTCGCCCCAGGTCACATCGCGCAGCATCTGCATCAAAGCCGACATCACCATCGGGCCGCGCCAGATCATCGGCGTGTCCTCAGGCACCAGGAAACCCATCGACATGACCTTGAGGCCATAGGCCTCCATCGGCTGCATGAGCTTTCCTTGCATGTCGGCGGCCTTGGGCTTGCCCATGATGCCGAGAAGCTTCGGCAGGGAAGGCCCATAGACATCGGCATCGAGAATAGCGACACGCAGGCCATTGGCCTTGAGTGCCAGGGCAAGATTGACGGCCATGGTCGACTTGCCCACACCACCCTTGCCGGACGCTACTGCTACGATATGGCGAAGCCCGGGAATGCCGGCCCGCAGGTTGGCCGTCTTGGGCGGCGCCTGTTTGCGTTCGGCAGTGAGCGCCACCATGGCCTTCTCGACACCCGGCATTTGAGCGACGATGCGTTCGGCCTCCTGCCGCAAAGGTTCCATCTTAGCCATGTTTTCCGGATCGGCGGTGATCGCAAACATCACTCGATTATTGGCGATGACGATGTCACTGATGAGGCCCGCCGAGACGATATCCTGTGTCGCGCCCGGCAGTGCGAGCTTGCCGATTGCCGTCAGTATCTGTTCGCGCGTGATCTTTTCCATGAGATGTGGCTTAGCTCATCAAGAGATAAAGGGGAAATGTCAAAGTCATGATGATCCCTGTGCGGGAAAGAGAGCTGCAATTTCCTGGCGCAGGACCGGCAGAAACTCTTCGGCGAACCAGGGATTCTTCTTCAGCCACGCATTGTTGCGCCACGAAGGATGGGGAAGCGGCAAGACGCGTGGCCGCAGGACATGACCCTGGCGCCAGTTCCTGACGGTCGTCGTCAAATCCCCAGCCGCAAGCTCGCCTAGATGCCAGAGCTGCGCCGGACGGCCGAGGCACAAAATGAGCTCGACTGCCTTGAGATGTGAGAGGAGCCGGGCCCGCCAGGCAGGCGCACATTCCGGACGGGGCGGCAGATCGGCGCCTTTGTCATTCTGCCCCGGGAAACAGAAACCCATGGGCACGATGGCAACATGGCGTTCATCATAAAACAGCGTTTCGTCCATGCCGAGCCATTGCCTGAGCCTCACCCCCGAGGGATCGGTGAAGGGCCGGCCGGAGGAATGCACCCGGGTTCCCGGCGCCTGTCCGGCGATCAGGAGTTTCGCTGTTGAAGTTGCTTGAAAAACCGGACGCGGCTCATGCGGCAAGGGGCGCGCTTTCGGCGTCTCGATACAGATGCGGCAGGCCCTTATGCGGGCGCTCAGACGCTCAAGCTTTTCCGGCATGGTAAATACATAAGATCATTTTTAGCGTTTTCACGAACGGGGTTTTAAACCGCTTTCCCTATTCTGCCGCGCGGGACGGCTGATGGGTGAATTTTCCGTAGGCAACCATGCTGTTAACGGATGCAACGATAATTTCTGGCGCCGAAGCGACATCGGCCGCCGTCCCTTTGGGTGACAGTGAAACCATCCCGTGGGAACGCGACCTGCTGACGCTGTTCGCGCAGAACCAGATCAAGGTCATTCTCGCCTTGCCGCTGTTCGCCGCGCTCTTCGCGGTGGTGACACTGCTGTGGACGCCATTCCACCAGTCGGTCACCTGGTTCGCGGCAGCGCTCGGCTGCCAGCTCATTCAATATTGCCTCTGCCGCTTCTATCTCAGGGCCAACCCGACCAAGTCAAAGTTCCACGAATGGCTGGGGATAATGACGGCGTCGGAATTCCTCACCGCCGCCTGCTGGTCGACGCCGCTTTTCCTCCTGTGGAACAATGCCAGCGACCTCCAGCATGTGTATGTGGTCGCCAGCCTCATGGTCATGATCGCGGCTCGCGTCATGATCTCGGCGAATTTCATGCCGATCGTTATCGCCGGCACCGGCCTCATGACGTTCACCGTGGCGGTGCGCTGCCTCAATGAAACCGGCTATCTCTATGCCGGATTGGGGGCACTCGCCATCGGCTGCCAGATCTTCTTCGTCATGCTCGCGCGCAAGCTTCAGGAAACCGCCCGCGATATGTTCATCTTCAAGGCGCAGAAGGAAGAGCTCGTCACCAAACTCATTGTCGAGCGCGACAAGGCCGAGGCCGCGAAGGCCGAAGCCGAGCGCGAAAAGCAGCGCGCCGAAGAAGCAAGCAAAGCCAAATCGCAATTCCTTGCCACCATGAGCCATGAGCTGCGTACGCCGCTCAATGCCATTCTCGGCTTCTCCGAAATCATCAGCCGCGAGATGTTTGGACGCCACGAAGTGTCGGCCTACAAGACCTATGCCAATGACATCCACAATTCGGGCAGCTATCTGCTGAGCCTGGTCAATGACATTCTCGACCTGACGCGCATCGAAGCGGGCCGGCGTGACATGCGCGATGAGCCGCTCAACGTCATTGACTCGCTTGAGGACGTGAAGAATTTCGTCGCCCTCAAGCTCAAGGAAAAATCACAAACCCTCATATTCGATATCCCCGAAATGTTGCCGAAGGTCATGGCCGATCGCCGCGCCATCCGGCAGATCTGGATCAATCTCCTGTCGAATGCCGCGAAATTCTCGCCCGCAGGGGGCGAGATCACGGTCAGGGCCAGCTATCGCGATACTGGCGAAGTCGCCGTGAGCTTCATCGACAACGGCCCCGGAATGCCGGAAGAGGAAATCGAGACGGCCATGCAGGCCTTCACGCGAGGCTCGCTTGCCGTGAAGAAGGCCGTCGACGGTGCGGGCCTCGGCCTGCCGATCGTCAAGGGCCTTATCACACTGCATGGCGGACAGTTCGAACTGCGCAGCAAGCCCGGCCAAGGTACCGAAGCGACAGTGGTGTTCCCGCTCGCCCGCGTGCTCAGCGGGCCGCGGGCTGAAACCATCGCCGATGCGGCCACCTCATCCAGTCAGCGCAAGCTCATCGCCATCACGAGCTAGTCCAGGCGCTTCGCTTTTCTTGATCACACGCTTTTGTCGCTGACGCCGGCGCTCTCAAAAGTCGCCATTCCATTGTGGAGATCGGCCGCGGCCTTGACCAGTGCGGCCGCGAGCGCCGCTCCCGAGCCTTCGCCCAGACGCATGCCGAGATCGAGCAAAGGTTCCTGGCCGAGGCGCTTGAGAAGCCTGCGATGCGCGGGCTCGGCCGAACAATGTGCGGCCAGGCAATGATCGAGCGCGCCAGGAGTGAAAGCGTGCAAGATGGCAGCAGCCGCACTTGCCACATAGCCATCGATCAATACCGGAACCTTGGCATGGCGGGCGGCGAGGATGGCGCCCGCCATGGCGGCGAGCTCGCGGCCGCCAAGACGGCGCAGGACTTCCAGTGGATCCTTGAGATGGGCGCCATGAAAGGCGACCGCCCGGCGAACCGCATCCGCCTTGCGCTTGAGGCCATCCTGATCAACTCCAGTGCCCGGCCCCACCCAGTCAGCTGGATCGCCGCCATAGAGCGCGTGGCAAATGGCGGCCGCGATGGTGGTGTTGCCGATGCCCATTTCGCCGATACAGAGAAGATCAGCGCCACCGGCGACGGACTCCATGCCATAGGCCATGGTCGCGGCGCATTCGGCCTCATCCATGGCCGCGGCTTCGGTGATGTCGTTGGTGGGTGTCTCGAGCGCCAGCTCGAAGACCTTGAGACCCAAATCGAAGCTCTTGCAAATCTGGTTGATCGCAGCGCCGCCGGCCTGGAAATTGGCCACCATCTGGCCGGTGACGGCCTGGGGATAGGCAGCGACCCCCTGTTTCACCACCCCGTGATTGCCGGCGAAGACGGCCACTATGGGCCGCTCCACCCTGGGACTGTGGCGGCCCTGCCAGCGGGCCAGCCATAGAGCGATATGTTCGAGCCGGCCGAGCGAGCCTGGCGGCTTGGTCAGCCTGCTGTCGCGGGCCTTGACCGCCCCGGCCGCCTCTTCGTCGGGTCCCGGCAGGTCCTGGAGCAGGCGGCGGATGTCGTCAAAGGGAAGGCCGGTCGTCGCGTTCATCTTTTTTCCTAGTCTGCGTTTTG
>VAZZ01000102.1 GCA_005884715.1 Alphaproteobacteria bacterium
GGAGGAGCGCTATCTCGCTTACGCGCTCTCAACCATCATGCATCGGGCACTCCCCGATGTGCGCGATGGATTGAAGCCAGTGCATCGGCGCCTCCTCTACGCCATGCGGCTTCTGAAACTCGACCCGGCCTCGGGCTTCAAGAAATGCGCCCGCGTCGTCGGCGATGTCATCGGCAAATATCACCCGCATGGCGACCAGGCCGTCTATGACGCGCTGGTCCGCCTCGCCCAGGATTTCGCGGTCCGCTTTCCGCTCATCGAAGGGCAGGGCAATTTCGGCAATATCGACGGCGACAACGCAGCTGCCTATCGCTACACCGAGGCGCGCCTGACCGATGTCGCTATGGCGCTGCTCGAAGGCATCGATGAGGATACGGTCGATTTCCGCGACACCTATAATGGCGAGGATCGCGAGCCGGTCGTGCTGCCCGGCGCCTTCCCCAACCTGCTCGCCAATGGCTCATCCGGCATTGCCGTCGGCATGGCGACATCCATCCCCCCGCACAATGCCGCCGAGCTCTGCGATGCGGCGCTGCATCTGATCAAATTCCCCAATGCGACGGTCGACAAGCTGGTGCAACTGGTGCCAGGGCCGGACTTTCCGACCGGCGGCATCATTGTCGATGACCGCGCCACGCTCCTCGATGCCTATAAGAGCGGCCGCGGCTCGTTCCGCGTCCGCGCCCGCTGGAGCCAGGAGGACCTCGGCCGCGGCACCTGGCAGATCATCGTCACCGAAATTCCCTATCAGGTCCAGAAGGGCCGGCTGATCGAGCGGATCGCCGAGCTTGTTTCGGCGAAGAAGCTGCCGCTGCTCGCCGACCTCAGGGATGAATCGGCGGAGGACGTCCGTATCGTGTTCGAGCCGAAGAGTCGTGCCGTCGATCCGCAGCTTTTGATGGAGCAGCTGTTCCGCAATACCGAGCTCGAAGCGCGCATTCCTCTCAACATGAATGTGCTGTCGCAAGGGCGTGTTCCGAAGGTCATGTCGTTGCGCGATGTGCTGCGTGAATGGCTCGACCATCGCAAGGTCGTCCTTGTCCGCCGCTCGAATTTCCGCCTGGCCGAGATTGCCCGGCGCCTCGAGATCCTTGGCGGCTATCTCATCGCTTATCTCAACCTCGATGAGGTGATCCGCATCATTCGTGCCGAGGATGAAGCGAAGCCTGTCTTGATGAGACGATTCAAGCTCACCGACAATCAGGCCGAAGCAATTCTGAACATGCGCCTTCGCGCGTTGCGCAAACTCGAGGAGATCGAAATCCGCCGCGAGCATGATGCGCTCAAGAAGGAGGAGTCGGGCCTCAAGAAGCTGGTCAAGTCCGATGCTGCGCAATGGGAGAAGATTGCGGCCGAGATCAAGGAGACCAAGGAGAAGTTCGGCAAGAAGACCGAACTCGGCAAGCGGCGCACCGACTTCGCTTTGGCGCCCGAGATCGATCTCGACCTCGAACAGGCGATGATCGAGAAGGAGCCGGTCACCGTCCTATGTTCGGAGAAGGGTTGGATCAGGGCGCTGAAGGGCCATCTCGAGGATGTATCAGGCCTCGTCTATAAGGATGGCGATGCCGGCAAATTCGCGGTGCAGGCGGAAACCACCGATAGCATCATGCTGTTTGCCTCATCCGGCAAATTCTTCACCCTCGATGCGGCGAAATTGCCGGGCGGGCGCGGCCACGGCGAGCCGGTCCGGCTGATGGCAGACCTCGAAGCTTCCGATCAGATCGTGGCGCTGTTCGTTCACCGGGCAGGGCGCAAGCTCTTGGTGGCGGCGAGCGACGGCTCGGGTTTCATCGTGCCTGAGGATGAGTGCCTGGCCAACACCCGCAAGGGCAAGCAGGTTTTGAACGTGAAACTGCCGGTTGAGGCGCAGGTCTGTGCCATTTTGACCGATGAGGCCGACCACATCGCCTCGATTGGCGAGAACCGCAAGCTTTTGATCTTCAAACGCTCGGAAGTCCCTGAAATGACGCGTGGGAAGGGTGTCAGGCTGCAGAAATTCAAGGACGGCGGTTTGTCGGACGCGGTGGGCTTTGCCCTTAAGGAAGGTCTGAAATGGATTGACGCCTCCGGCCGAACATGGAGTGTGAGCGACCTCAAGGAATGGATCGGCGAGCGGGCGCAGGCCGGACGGCTCCCGCCAAAGGGGTTTCCAAAGGCCAACAAGTTCGGTTAGGATTTGATAAACGAGTTGGTATTAATGGAATCTCCAATCCGTTGCTTGAAAGACATGGGCATTTACTACACCTATAAGGCATGGTGGAAAAGGCGCGGAAAGGATTTGGAGTATCCGTATAATGCGCAGCATTAGCGCAGCGACAGGACCGGAAGTTTCCTGGATCTACCGGGGCCAGTCGAGTTGCTGGACCGCCAGGGTTTCGTCAAGATCAAGAACTCGCCGCGCGCCACCCAGATCGAATGGTCGGTTTTCGCTCCTAACTGGGCATCGCTTTATTTCACGATGGAATGGCTGCACACTTTCCCGGGCCCATATACGCTGCGCTATTATCTCTCCGGCTGGTTCGAAGAGAAATACAATGACGTGAACGCGGCGCGTAACCGCATCGACATCATCATCGGCAAGAGCGACGTCAGACGGCGTTCGACGATGGTGAGGTCAATCCAAAATTCGGCGTCGACTGTATCCTCGATGAAACATCGGGCAAGTTCAGCGTCGAGCGCGTCGGCCAGAAATCCGAGATCGCCCGCCTGTGGGGCATGAATCCGGATTCCTTCCCCTGTCTCACCGGCCATTCCTATGATCAGGTCGTGAGTGCCGCCTATCGCAAGGTGGTGATGACCGAAAGGCCGCATTACGATCATATCATAGCCGCCATGTCGGCGCCGGACGCGACCGTTTTCTGGTGCCCGTATCAGCGCGTTATTCTTCCGCACCGTTTCGAAGGCAACCGCAAGGGCGTGGTGGTCGTCTCCAAGGTCGGCCCGGTCGACATCAAGGTAATTTAGACGCCTCCTCGGCGATCAGGAATTCGAGGTGGGTGCGCTCGGCGACCAGGAGCCATTCGGTGCTCTCGGCCCCCGACGGCTGCCACTCGTCATGCCATTTGAAGAAGCCGCGTTCCTGCAGACCGTAGCCGGACCGCGCGACCAAGCCATGGGTGACGAAGGCCTTGCTGGTCAGCGCCCACACCGCATCGGGATGCCATTTGATCAGTGAGATGAGCATGCCCAGCTTGAGGAAGTTATCGAACCATTCGCGCTTCTTCACCGTCTTGTTATCGATCCAGACTTCGCCATGATAGACGAGCCCGCCCTTGAGCACGCGTGAGCGGGAATGCTCCGGCGGTTCGATCGAGGACGGTATCACCAGTTCCTGCCGCTTGATATAGAGCCCCGCCATCCAGCCCAGCGCCCATTCGGCGAGATTAGTATGGACGATATCGAGCCGGAAGGCCTGCAGCGAGACGATATCGGCTCCATTCAGTTCTGCCATCATCCAGAAGGCCCGCGAATTGTCGAGCTGTGTGATGGTCGGATCGAACATTGGCGATACTTCGCCGCCGCGCTTGTCGCGCCGGATAGCGAGAAACCTGTCAAAGTCCGAGGAGCAGGTAATAGTGAGGCCGAATTCGCCCGCCTTCTCCAGCATATGGACGACGACGCGAGCAGCTCCAAGCGGATCGGACAGGCAGCTTGTCATGATTCCCCTAATACGCACGCTGCTATATCGGGCCGATTAAGCAATAGCTGCAAGGAATCAGGAAGATTTTGGTAAAATTCGAAATTTAATTGTCAGACCATTTTGGTCTGAAAGCGCGCTCGATCTGGTCCGGCCGGCCGAGGTCAGGCGCCAGATGCTGTGGCTGAGGAGGGTGAGGAAAACGATGACCCCGCCGATGAAGGCTTGCCTTGTCGGAAGTTCGCCAAATGCCAGCCACATCCAGAAGGGCGTCAGGATCAGCTCCAGGAGAAAAAACATGGCGACCTCGGGCGCCGGCAGATAGCGAGGTCCAATGGCGAGGAGCGCCATCGCAACAGGGACGATCAGCAGCGCATTGAGCCCGAGCCAGCCCCAGCTCACCGCCGGAAGCGTGGCGGGCTGCGCCCAGAAGGCAGCGATGCAGGCCGAAACCAGCGCTCCGATCGCGAGGCTGGTCATGATGTTCTTGCCGCTCCAGCGCGCCGCGGTCAGCGTTATGGCCATGCAGGTCGCGACGCCAAAGGCCATGAGGTCTCCAGTGACGGTGCCGACGGTGAGACCATTCCATACGATGATCCCGACCCCGCTGAGCGCCAGGACGATGGCGAGCCAGGTTTGCCAGGGTACGCGCTCCTTGAGGATCATCCAGGCCAGCAAGGCGCAGATCACCGGATTGAGCGCGATGATGAAGACCAGATTGGCCGCGGTGGTTTCGGTCACCGCCGCCAGGAACATGAGATTGGCCAGCGTGCTGCTGATCGCCGCGATGATCCCGCCCGGGCCGCTGATATAGGCAACACCACTGCGCCAGCCGCGCTGGAAGACCAGCCAGAGGATGGTCATGGCGATGAAGAGCAGAAGGCCGCGGGCGAACATCAAGGTCCATTTGTCGGACGCCGCCAGGCGGATCAGGGGCACATCGAAAGTGAAGAGGACTGCCCCGATGGCAGTCAGAAAAAGTCCCCGGCGATGGTCATCGCCGGATGATTGGAGGGGCGGTCCCATAGGTTTTTCCGTCTAGTGCCTCAGCGTTACCGCGCCACACGTTAAAATGGCGTTACGTGGCGAGCTTTCTTAAAATTGTACCCAAGGTTCAAAGATGACGGACCCACCCGTCCATGGTGAGCCTTTCCTGCGGCAGAAACCGCGCCTTGTAGCTCATCTTGCGCGATCCCTGCACCCAATAACCCAGATAGAGATAGGGCAGGCCGAGCTTCCTGGCGCGCTCCATGTGGTCAAGGATCATATAGGTCCCGAGACTGCGATGGGCGAGGTCGGGCTCATAGAAGCTATAGATCATCGAAAGTCCGTCGCTGAGGACGTCGGTGATGACGCAGGCCACCAGCGCATCCTCGCCGATATCATTCGAGGACCGGTATTCCACGATGCGGGTATCGACGAAACTGTCATCGACCATGGCGGCGAAATCGAGCGCCGTCATGTCGGCCATGCCGCCATCGGCATGGCGTTCGTCGATATAGCCGCGGAACAGGGAATATTGCTCTGAAGTCGCCTTGGCCGGCCTGACCATGCCCGTGAGATCGGCGTTGGCCTTGATGATCTTGCGGAACGACAGGGACGGCTTGAATTCCTTGACGCAGACGCGCACCGACACGCAGGCCGAGCACCCGTCGCAGGCCGGCCGGTAGGCGATATTCTGGCTGCGGCGAAAGCCGGCTTGCGAGAGCTGCGTATTGAGCTGGCGCGCTTCGGTGCCGATCAGGTGGGTGAAGACCTTGCGTTCGATGCGGCCGGGCAGATAGGGGCACGGCGACGGCGCGGTAATGAAGAACTGCGGAAAATTGCGTCCCTCGATCGTCACCGGAAGAGTCCTGCTCTCATTGCCATATGCCTATTTTGCCAACGCTTGTGGCAGATGCAAGGCTTGACATATTATAATAGCGGCCCGTGCCGCAGTTTGCGGGCACGCGCCGGCTGCCATTTTGCGCCAGCCGGTGGCTTGCCCGGCGGCAGAGAGACCTCACCAATCAGAATGCGATACCGCTGCCGCGGTCAGGCCTGGCTCGATTTGATCATGCGGTAGGCGTAAATGAGGATGCAGGCGCCCACGATGGCGACGATCAGCTGGCCGAAGAAACTGCCGCCGAGGCTGATATTCACAAGATTGAGCAGGAAATTACCGACAAGGGCGCCTGCAATTCCGAGCACGATGTTCATCAGAAGGCCCGTGTCGAATTTCATCACTTTCTCAGCGATCCAACCGGCGAGCCCACCGATGATGATCGACATGATCCAGCCAAATCCTTGCATGGTATTCCTCTCTAATTTGGTTCTGAGTCGGAAAAAGGCGTGCAGGGGCGAAGTCTGCCTTCCCTTGCCGATCCGCACAAGCCTCAAGCGGCCGGTTTCCAAAGTCAGGCGCGGCGGCCGGTTTCCCGCCCGCCTGGCGCGTCGAGCACCCGGGTGGGGAACCCCTCGTTTTCGATGCGCGCCACTATTTCATCGGCATGCGGCCGATCGCGCGTCTCGACCATGATCTCGAGCTCCGCCCCCTTGGCCGGCACATCGAGGAACATGCGCCGGTGCGAGACCTCCAGGATATTGGCGCCGAGCTGACCCAGGAGCGTGGCGATGCGGCCGAGCACGCCTGGCCGGTCATCGATCTGGATGCGCAGATTGACGATCCGATGCTCGCGTTCGAGCTCGCGCAGGATGATGGAAGCGAGGATACGGGGGTCGATATTGCCGCCGCACAGAACGAGGCCGATCTTGCGGCCGCGGAAATGAGCCGGATCGGCAAGCACCGCGGCGAGGCCTGCCGCACCCGCACCTTCAGCAAGCGTCTTCTGGTGGGTCAGATAGGCCATGACGGCGCGCTCGATGTCGCTCTCCCCGACAAGGCGCACATCATCGACATATTGCTTGGCAATGGCGATGGTGCGCTCGGTCACATTCTTGACGGCGATGCCCTCGGCGAGCGTGGAGCCGCCGCATTTGGCGGGCTGGCCGCGCAAAGCATGATACATCGAGGGGTAGAGCTTCACCTCGACACCCAGGACCTCGATGCCGGGCCTGATATGCTTGGCGGCGATCGCTGTGCCGCCGATGACACCGCCGCCGCCGATCGGCACGACAATGCAGTCGAGATCGGGCGCATCTTCGAGCATTTCGATGCCGATGGTGCCTTGCCCGGCTATGACCATGTCGTCGTCATAAGGGTGGATGAGCAGGAAGCCTTTTTCCTTGACCAGCGCCTCGGCGGTCAACTGGCTGTCGGCGAGCGTCTCGCCAGACAGGATGACATTTGCCCCATGGGCGCGCGTGCGCTCGATTTTGGTCGATGGCGTCGTCTCCGGCATCACGATCGTGGCGGGAATGGCGAGTCTTTTTGCGTGATAGGCAACCGCCTGCGCATGGTTGCCGGCCGACATGGCAATGACGCCGCGCGCCTTTTCAGCCGAAGTGAGGCTCGACATCTTGTTATAGGCACCGCGGTCCTTGAATGAACTGGTGACCTGGAGATTCTCGAATTTCACGAAGATATCGGCGCCGGTGATATCGGAAAGCTTGGCCGCCCGGATGAGCGGCGTACGCACCACATTGCCTTTCAGCGTCGTGCGTGCCTTCTCGATGTCCTCGAACGTCACCGACATTATGGTTCTCCTGATGCGCCCCGTCCGAATGTTGTCGGGAAGGTTTGTCTTTGCGGCCAGTTTCTAATATCTATCGGCTATTTCCACCATCTCTATCCGCCGTTCCGGCGTCAACCCGCGACATGGAGTGAATTATGAGCCAATCAGCAGCCTGGATCGGCCTGGGCGTCATGGGCTATCCGATGGCCGGCCACCTCAAGAACAAAGGCGGCATCGGGGTCACGGTCTTCAACCGGACAGCCGAGAAGTCCGCCAGATGGGCGGGACAATTCAAGGACAAGACCGCACCGACGCCCGCCGAAGCGGCGAAGGGGGCCGATATCGTCTTCGCATGCGTTGGCAATGATGATGATCTCAGACAGGTCACGATCGGCAAGGATGGCGCTTTCCAGTCCATGAAGAAGGGTGCGGTGTTCGTCGATCACACGACGGCATCGGCTGATATCGCCCGCGAGTTGCATGCGGCCGCCAAGGCGCAGGGCGTGGGCTTTGTCGACGCCCCAGTTTCAGGCGGCCAAGCGGGCGCCGAGAATGGCGTGCTTACGGTGATGTGCGGCGGCGAGGAGAAGGAATTCGCCAAGGTGGCCCCTCTGATCGCCCATTATTCCCGCATGTGCCGGCTCCTGGGAGCTCCAGGTTCGGGCCAACTCGCCAAGATGGTCAATCAGATCTGCATAGCGGGGCTCGTCCAGGGCCTGTCGGAGGGGGTCAATTTCGGCATGAAGGCCGGCCTCGACATGGCAGCGGTGATCGAGGTCATCTCCAAAGGAGCGGCCGGGTCCTGGCAGATGGAGAACCGCCACAAGACTATGATCGCCGATCACCGCGCTCATCGATCAGTTCTATGCCGACGTGCAGAAAATGGGTGGCCGGCGCTGGGATACATCGAGCCTGATCGCGCGGCTGCAGCGCTAGGGCCTTCCTCGATGGATGGCGGCATCTTCTTCTATGCGGTTGCCCTGATCGCCGCCGTCCTCGTCGGTGCCTCGAAGGGCGGCTTGCCAATAGTCGGCATGCTGGGCGTGCCGGTGCTGGCGCTGGCGACGCCGCCGGTCCATGCGGCCGGTCTCCTGCTGCCGATCTTCGTGGTGACGGACCTGTTCGGCCTGTGGGCCTATCGGCGCGAATTCGACCGCCGCAATCTCATGATCCTTATCCCGGCGACGACGCTGGGCGTCGCCATCGG
>VAZZ01000103.1 GCA_005884715.1 Alphaproteobacteria bacterium
AGTGCTTGCCCTTGAAATACTGGAAGCAAACCGGGTGATCGGCCGGCAGATCGCGCTCTTTCTCCATCAGAGGCTGCAGCCGCTTCAGAATATCGCGCGTGATCATTGGGAGCTCGAGATCGAGCGCCTCGGCGAAACTGAACCAGTGCGGCGTCAGGAGTTCGCCCGATCCCGGATGGCAGGGTTTGTCGAGATTGCCGATATGGACAGCACTCGTCACGAAGAAGCGTGAATCGAACCGGCGCGTGCGTCCGGGCGGCGTGATGGCGCGGGCAAAGAACCGCAGGCTCGACAGATCGAGCCCGGCTGCGGAAATGATGGCGTCCCAATCTTCAGTCTGGAGGCTCGCATCTTCCGGGATATTTCCGAGAAACAACCCCGTCTCTTCATAGGTCTCGCGGATCGCGGCAATGGCAAGACCGCGCGCCCGTGACGGGCTCGAGCGTCCGCGCATGCGCTGCAGCAGTTTCTCATGGACGAGGGGATGGAGATCGCTTGCCACCTTGGTGCGCATGTCGGCAGGATCGAGCCGTCCGCCAGGAAAGACGAACATGTTGGGCATAAAGGCATGGTTGCCGTGGCGCCGGCCGAGGAGGACGCGGGGGAAATTGTCGTCATGCCTGACAACGATGAGCGTCGAAGAATCACGAGGCCTCTGCGCTTTCCCCTCGACAGGCATTCTTATCGCCTCTTGCCTCGGCCTTTGAACCCTCCGCGCAGTGAGCGGCGTGATTGCGGCTTGCCTTTGCGGCCTTCACTGATCATTTCGAACCGCAAGCCGCCCGACACAGGGGCCGCTTCGACGAGGCGGACCTCGACCGGATCGCCGAGCTGGAATGTCTCACCGGTACGCTCGCCGATCAAGGCGCGTCGTGTTTCGTCATAAACGAAATAGTCCGATCCCAGCGTACCGGCGGGAACAAAGCCGTCGGCGCCGGTATCATTGAGGGTGATGAACAGTCCGGCCGCAACCACGCCGCCGATCCTTCCCGCGAACCGTGCGCCGATCTGCGAAGAAAGGTGACTGGCGATCAGCCGGTCGACGGTCTCCCGTTCGGCCGCCATGGCGCGGCGCTCAGCGCCCGAGATGAGCTCCGCCGTGTCGTCGAGCTGCTTGATGTCCTCAGGTGAAAGACCGTCGGATCCGAAACCGAGAGCGGAGATGAGAGCACGGTGCACGATGAGATCCGCATAACGCCGGATCGGGGAGGTGAAATGCGCATAGTGCCGCAAGTGCAGCCCGAAATGCCCGAGATTGTCGGTCGCATAGACGGCCTGCGCTTGCGTGCGCAGGACCACTTCATTCACGACATGCTGATAATCCTTGCCCTCGACCTCCTTGAGAATCTGGTTGAAGTGGCGCGGTGTCATTTTCTGGCCCTTGGCCAGATTGAGACCCACGGTCTTGAGGAATTCGCCGAGGCTGCGGATCTTCTCTTCCGCCGGTTCCGCATGCACGCGATAGAGCAGGGAGATTTTGCGCTGCTCGAGCGTTTCGGCCGCTGAGACATTCGCCTGAATCATGAATTCTTCGATGAGCTTGTGGGCATCGAGCCGGTCAGGTGTCACGACGCGTTCGATGAGGCCATGGCGGCTCGCGCTTATTGCGGCCCTTGAGCAGGACCTTGTAGGCCGACCACAGCGGCCTCAGCACCGGTGCGAGCAGGGTCTCCGTCCTGTCATCGGGGCGCCCGTCGATCGCCGCCTGCGCCTGCTGATAAGACAATTTCGCAACCGAGCGCATGATCGCGCGCGCAAAATGATGCTTTCGCTTGGTGCCATTGCGATCGAAAGTCATGAAGCAGGCAATGCATGGCCGCTCCTCGCCTTCGCGCAAGGAGCACAGATCATTGGAGATCCGCTCCGGCAGCATCGGCACCACGCGATCGGGGAAATAAACCGAATTTCCTCTGATGCGCGCCTCGTGGTCGAGCGCCGTACCAGGGCGCACATAGGTGGCCACATCGGCAATGGCGACGATCACATTCACACCACCTTCATTCTTGGGATCGTCGTCAGGTTCGGCCCACACCGCATCGTCGTGGTCGCGCGCATCGGGCGGATCGACGGTGAGAAGCGGGATATGGCGCAGATCGGTCCGATTCGTCGGTGAGAAAAGCTTGAGCGCATCTGTTTCGGCGAAAACGCGCGCCGGAAATTCCGAAGGGATGCCGTGATGCTCGATGGCGATGAGCGAGATGTTGCGCTGGCTGGTGATGTCGCCGAGCCGCTCCTTGACGCGCGCCGAGGCAAGGCCATGCCCGCGCCCGCGCATGACTTCGACGGAGACGAGCTCACCAGGCTGGGCGCTATTCTCATGACCGGGCTGCACCTGCAGTTCACCGCGCGCCTTCTTGTCGACGGGAATGATGCGCGGCCCTTGCCCCTTGGCATGGCGGAATATGCCGAGGACGCGGGCATTTCTTCCGGCAAGCTTGCGGATGATGCGGGCGTGATAAGGAAATTGCGGATCCTTGCTGGCTTCGAGCTTGGCCAGCACACGGTCGCCGACGGCGGCAGGCTGGGATTCATCGCGTGTTCCTCTAGCGGCTTGCGCCACGATGAGGATCTTGGGCGGAGCATCGGCTGTGTCTTCATCCCACTCGGCCGGCGTGGCGACCAGTTCGCCATCTCTGTCGCGGCCGGTGATTTCGAGGACGGTGATCGCCGGCAGTTCGCCCGCCTTTGCCATGACGCGTCCCGAGCGCTTGAGCTTGCCGTCCTTCTCCAGCGTCTTGAGCAGACGCTTGAGCGCTATCCGGTCATTGCCCGTGATATTGAAGGCCCGGGCGATTTCGCGCTTGCCGACCTTTCCGGGGCTGTCCTTGATGAATTCGATGAGCTGTTCGGGCGAGGGCAGTTCGGGTGGAGCTTGCTTCGCCTTCCGCGCCACGGGTCTACGCATTCAATTTGTCTTGCGGGGCCGGCTTCTTGCTGCGCTTGGCAGGCTTGGCAGCGGCCTTTGCCGCCTTGACCGGCTTTTCGGACTTGCCCGCAGGTTTCTTGGCTGCCTTGCTCTTGGTCTTGCCCTTGCCGGCACGCGCCGCGATAAGGGCGACCGCTTCTTCAAGCGTCGTTTCTTCAGGCGCCTTGTCGCCGGGCAAAGTGGCATTCACCTTGCCCCATTTCACATAGGGGCCATAACGCCCCGACATCACATGGATCGGACCGCCCTCGGGATGTTCGCCGAGTTCCTTCAGCGCCCCCGGCCGCTTGCGATTGGCGCTCTTTTCCTTCTTGTCGGCGATAAGGTCGACGGCGCGGTTGAGGCCGATCGTATAGACGTCTTCTGGATCTCTGAGCGTGGCATAGGTTCCATCATGCAGCACGAAGGGACCGAAACGCCCGAAATTGGCGATGATCGGCTTGCCGGTTTCGGGATGCAGGCCCACCTCGCGCGGCAGCGACAGGAGTTTCAGCGCCGTTTCGAGATCGATACTGGCGGGATCGCTCTTCTTGGGGATCGAGGCGCGGCGCGGCTTCTCGTCCTCGCTCGCCTCACCTAATTGCAGATAAGGGCCAAAGCGGCCATCGCGCCTGGTGACCGGCTGGCCGGTCTCGGGATCATGGCCAATGAGGATGCCTTCCGCGGGAACCGCCTCGCCCGAGCCGTTGCCTGGCGTGATCTGCCTCGTGTAGCGGCATTCGGGATAGTTCGAGCAGCCGACAAAAGAGCCGAATTTGCCGATCTTGAGCGACAATTGGCCATCGGCGCAGGATGGGCAGCTGCGTGCCGGCGTGCCATCGGCGCGTTCCGGAAACACATGCGGACCCAGTATCTCATTCAAGGCATCGAGGACATTGGTGATGCGCAGATCCTGGATCTCGCCGACCGAGTTGGTGAAGTGCTGCCAGAAATCGCGCAGCAGCTCCTTCCAGTCGATCTCGCCGTTGGAAACGCGATCGAGCTGTTCTTCGAGATTGGCGGTGAAATCATATTCGACATAGCGCTTGAAGAAGGCCTCGAGGAAGGCCGTGACGAGGCGGCCCTTGTCCTCCGGGACCAGGCGCTTCTTGTCGAGCCTGACATAGCCGCGATCGCGCAACACGGTCAGGATGGCCGTATAGGTCGAGGGCCGGCCGATGCCGAGCTCTTCCATTTTCTTGATGAGGGAGGCTTCCGAATAGCGTGGCGGCGGTTCGGTGAAATGCTGTTCGGGCGTAATCGCGCGCACCCCGAGGCCATCGCCACGTGCCAGGGCCGGCAGGCGCTTGGCGTCCTCGTCTTCCTCGTCATCGAGGCCTTCCTGATAGAGCTTCAGGAAGCCGTCGAATTTCACCACCGATCCGGTGGCGCGGAATGTATAAGCCTTGCCGTCCTGGCCTTTGGCGCCGATATCGGCGGTCGTGCGCTCGATCTCGGCACTTTCCATCTGGCTTGCAACGGTGCGCTTCCAGATCAGGTCATAGAGCGCCAGTTGGTCGCCATCGAGGTTGCGCCGGACACTCTCCGGGAAGCGGAACAGGTCGGTCGGGCGAATGGCTTCATGCGCTTCCTGTGCGTTCTTCGCCTTGGTCGTGTATTTGCGCGGCACCGAAGGCAGATAGGGCTCGCCGAATCGCTTGAGAATGGCATTGCGCGTGGCTGCGATCGCTTCGCCCGCGAGATCGACGCCGTCGGTGCGCATATAAGTAATGAGACCGGTGACCTCGCCGCTGATATTCACGCCCTCATAAAGGCGCTGGGCGATCTGCATGGTCTTGGCCGAAGAGAAGCCGAGCTTGCGCGATGCTTCCTGCTGAAGGGTCGCGGTACGGAAGGGGGGATAAGGATGCCGTTTGACCGGCTTCGATTCGACCGTATCGACGGAAAACCGCGCGCCCTGCAAAGCCGAGACGATCGCCTTGGCGGAGGCCTCATTGCCGATGTCGAGCTTGCCGAGGCGCTTGCCGTCAATGGCGTTGAGGCGGGCTGCGAAGGCATCACCGGCGGGCGCGGTGAAGGCGCCATCGATGGTCCAGTATTCCTGGGCCCTGAAGGCCTCGATCTCGAGATCGCGATCGCAGATGAGCCTAAGGGCCACGGATTGGACACGGCCCGCCGAACGCGATCCCGGCAGCTTGCGCCACAGCACCGGGGAGAGGGTGAAGCCGACAAGATAATCAAGGGCGCGGCGCGCGAGATAGGCATCGACGAGCGAAGCATCGACCTGGCGCGGATGCTTCATCGCGTCGAGCACCGATTGTTTGGTGATCGCGTTGAAAACGACCCGCTCGATTTCCTTGCCCTTGAGCGCTCCCTTTTTCTTGAGGATTTCCAGGACATGCCAGGAAATGGCCTCGCCCTCGCGATCGGGGTCGGTCGCCAGGATCAGGCGGTCGCTGCCCTTCAGTGCCGCCGCGATGTCGGACATGCGTTTGGCCGATTTGGCATCGACCTGCCAGGACATGGCAAAATCCTCATCGGGACGCACCGACCCATCCTTGGGCGGCAGATCGCGCACATGGCCATAAGAGGCAAGGACGGTATAGTCCTTGCCCAGGTATTTGTTGATCGTTTTGGCCTTAGCAGGCGATTCGACGACGACGACAGTCATTTATCTTGCGTTCTATAAGCTAGGAGGGGCCTCATATAGGGATCGTTTCAGGGCCGCAAGCCTGGTCAGGGCATGATGGACGCCAAATCCTTGCGGGCTACGACAGCGTAAGATTGTAGGTTTACACAACCGTAGATTAAAGCCCCTCAGCGCGCAGCTTATATGGGAAGAACGGCCCGGGAAACAACTGACCCAAGGTGAACTATCCGGGCATCAGAGAAACCAGCTGCCGTCCATGGCGGATGAGTCTGCCGGCGAGCTCCAATTCGAGCAAAAATCCCAGCACTATTTGCGCCGATGCGCCACTTTCGCGGATGAGATCATCGATGTCGGTCGGGGCGGGGCTGAGCAGGGACAATATGGCCGAACGCAGCGAGCCGTCGCCATCCGTCTCAATCGGCGGTGCTGCTGATGATGCTTCCCGAACATTTTCTGCAATCCGCGGTCGCATGGCCGCGATGGCATCGAGCACATCCTGGCTCTTGGTCAGGAGATGTGCGCCATCGCTGATGAGGCGGTTGGTGCCTTCGGCTCTGGGATCGAAGGGCGAGCCCGGCACGGCGAAAACTTCGCGTCCCTGTTCATTGGCGAAACGCGCCGTGATGAGGGAGCCAGAGCGAAGGGCCGCTTCGACGATGATCACCGCATGGCTCAGGCCAGAGATGATGCGGTTGCGGCGCGGGAATGATTTCTCCCGCGGCTCTGAGCCAGGCGGCATTTCCGAAATCAGCAGCCCATCCTGCCCGATCGCTTTCTGCAATCCGGCATTCTCCGGCGGATAGACGATATCGATGCCATTGGCGAGCACGGCTACGGTACCTTTGGCGAGAGCCGCCTCATGTGCGGCGGTATCGATCCCGCGCGCCAGGCCCGAGACGATGGTGAAGCCGGCGCCCGCAAGGTCTGTCGCGAATATGCGGGCGAGGCGCTTGCCATTGGCCGATGCATTGCGCGAGCCGACGATGGCGATCGTCTCGCGCCTGAGAAGTTCGGCATTGCCCTTGATGTAGATCAATGGCGGAGCGCTATCGATATGGCGGAGCAGGGCAGGATAGTCCGGTTCGCGTTTGGCGACGGCGCGCGCGCCGATCGCTGTGGCGCTGTCGAGCTCCGTCTGCGCCTCGGCCGAGCTGCAGATCCTGATCGCCCGCTTAAGACCGCCCTTGCGCGACAAATCGGGCAAAGCCTCGAGCGCATCCGTGGCACTGCCGAACGCCTCGAGGAGCTGATCGAACACGATAGGCCCGATATTCTCGCTGCGGATCAGCCGCAGCCAATCGAGCCGCTCTTGGTCCGAAAGGATCATGCCTTCGAGCCGAGCTCGATTTTTGCTTCCTCGCCCTTGAGGAGACGCGCGATATTGGCACGATGCATCACCCAGATCAGCACGGCCAAGAGCCCGAGCGGCAGAATCAATGTCGGCTTGCCGAGGAGCCATGCCCAGAGCGGACTCAAGGCCGAGGCGGTCAGCGCCGAAAGCGAAGAGAAGCGGAAGACGAAAGCCATTGCGAGCCACACGGCGAGAAAAATGAGACCAAGGGGCCAGTAGAGGCCGAACAGGATACCGATATTGGTTGCGACCCCCTTGCCGCCCTTGAAGCCGAGCCAGAGCGGGAAGAGATGGCCGGCAAAGGCGGCGAGCCCGGCGATCAGTCCGGCGGTTTCGCCGCCCAGCTCCTTCATGATCAGGATCGGTATGGTTCCTTTGGCGGCATCGGCGATAAGAGTGAGCGCCGCGAGCGTCTTGTTGCCCGTTCGCAGCACGTTGGTGGCGCCGATATTGCCCGATCCGATCGAGCGCACATCGCCGAGACCCGCCCAACGCGTGAACAGCAATCCGAATGGTATGGAGCCGGCGAGGTAGCCGAGGACCACGGCAAGGATCGCCATCACCGGCGTGACCGCCACGAAATCCAACATCATGCCCTCCCTGTCTCCCTTCTCCCTGGGGGAGAAGGAGGGGCCCACGCGTGAGCGTGGGAGGATGAGGGGATAGGGTCTCTCTCCGGCTGGACTCTATCCTCTCACCCTAACCCTCTCCCCCGGGAGAGGGGATTACGTCGCCCCATCTTGAGATCTGTGAATCTGTCAACTCTAGTGGGTGGGATCGTAAGCATAGACGGTGCGTCCCGCAACGACCGTTTCCAGTACGCGGCCTTCGAGCGTGCGATGTTCGAAAGGCGAGTTCTTCGAGCGTGAGCGCAGTACGTGGTCTTCAACTGTCCAGCTGTGCTGGATATCGCAGAGCGTGAAATCAGCCGGAGCTCCCGGCGCCAGGCGGCCGGCCTCGAGATTGAGGATCCGCGCCGGCCGCGCCGATAAGGCATCGACAAGGCGAAGCAGCGGGACGCCATCATTGTGATGGAGGCTGAGGCTTGCAGAGAACAGCGTTTCGAGACCGATGGCGCCGAATTCCGCTTCGCCGAAGGGAAGCCGCTTGGTATCGGCGCTCTGCGGATCATGGCTCGAGACGATGACGTCGATCGTGCCGTCCTTGACCCCTTCGACGAGCGCCCGCCTGTCGTCTTCGGAGCGCAGCGGCGGCGACAGCTTGAAGAAGGTGCGATAGGCGCCAATGTCGTTCTCATTGAGGACCAGATGATTGACCGAGACGCCGCAAGTGACCGGGAGGCCGCGCGCCTTGGCGGCGCGGATGACATCTACCGACATGCGGCAGGACACTTGCGAAACGTGATAGCGTGCTCCGGTCGATTCAACGAGCCTGAGATCACGCTCGATCATGATCACTTCGGAAACGGCGAGCGTTCCGGCAAGGCCAAGGCGGCTCGCCGTCTCGCTCGCATTCATGACGCCTGTCGCAAGGCTGGGTTCCTCGGCATGCTGGACGACCAGCATGTCGAAATCCTCGGCATAAGCGAGCACGCGGCGGAAAAGCCTGGCATTGGCGACCGCCTTGTTGCCA
>VAZZ01000571.1 GCA_005884715.1 Alphaproteobacteria bacterium
ATTGTCTTACTTCGCCTGCCAGTCATACCAGCGCTTAGCGATCTCATCGCGATGCGCCGCCCAGTACCCCATGTCGAGATTGATCTGGCCTTCGCTATGGGCATCCGGCAGCGAGGTCACGAGGCTTGCGTCCATCTTGCTCTTGGCATTGACGTTGATCGGCGCATAGCCGCTCTTGGCGGCGAGCACGGCTTGGCCGTCGGCACTGGTGGCGATGCTAAGGAACTTCATCGCCGCTTCCTTGTTCTTGACACCCTTCGGCACGACGAGGACGTCGGCCGCCGTCAGATTCTGGTTCCACACGACACCGACATTGCCGCCGGTCTGCTGGATCGCGAAGATCCGGCCGTTCCAGAACATGCCGATCGGCGTCTCGCCGGAAGCGAGGAATTGCTGGGACTCAGCACCGCCGCCCCACCAGACGATGTCCTTCTTGATCGTGTCGAGCTTGGCGAAAGCCCGGTCGAGATCGAGGGGATAGAGCTTGTCCGGCGCCACGCCATCGGCGAGCAAGGCGATTTCGAGCACGCCCGGCGCCGACCATTTGTAGAATGTCCGCTTGCCGGGGAATTTCGTCATGTCGAACAGGTCGGCCCAGCCTTTCGGTTCTTCCTTGAGCGCGTCCTTGTTGTAGCCGAGCACGAAGGAATAATAGAAGCTGCCGACGGCGTGATCGGTCACGAAACGCGGATCGATCTGCGTCTTGTCGACGATGGCGAAGTCGATCGGCTCCAGAAGCCCGGCCTTGGCGGCGGCGATGGCGAAGTCATATTCGACATCGACGACATCCCAGGAGACATTGCCGCTGTCGACCATGGCTTTGAGCTTGCCGTAATCGGTCGGTCCGTCCTGCAGCACATTGACGCCCGACGCTTTCGTATAAGGGTCAGCCCAGGCTTCCTTCTGGGCGTCCTGAGTCGTTCCGCCCCAGCTCGTGAACACCATGTCATCGGCATTGGCGGCAAAGGCCGTCGCCATCGTAAAGGCGGCGGCGATGATGAATTTCTTGATCACTGTATCCTCCATGGACGTTTGCGGGTTCTATTTCTCTTGGGCGCGTAGATTTGCTTCAGCGCGCCGACGCTCGAACGCTGAATGGACTTGCCATGCCGCGTTGATCTCGCTTTGCCGATGGCGCTCACCCGATCCTCATCGCATCACGAAGGGATCGGGGATCGGATCATCGGATGTCCTCAGCCACACCGATTTGGTGCGCGTATAATCGAGGACGGATTCGAAGCCGCCCTCGCGGCCGAAGCCCGACAGGCCATAGCCGCCGAAGGGCGCGATCGGCGAGATGGCGCGATAGGTGTTCACCCAGACGATGCCGGCGCGGATGCGCCGGACCATGCGATGGGCGCGCGTCAGATCGCGCGTGAACACGCCGGAGGCGAGGCCATAGGGAGTGGAATTGGCGATCCGCACCGCTTCGTCCTCATCAGCGAAAGTGAGGACGGAGAGGACCGGGCCGAACAATTCCTCCTCGGCCGAGGGAGAGTTCACGCCGGAACAATCGAGTATCGTCGGGAGATAATAGAAGCCCTGGTCGAAGCCGGACGGCCGGCCGCCTCCAGTCACAAGCCGCGCGCCGGCGGCGAGGCTGGCGGCAACGACGCGTTCGATCCTGTCGCGCTGGCGCTGCGTGGCGAGCGGGCCGAATTCGGTCTCGTTCTTGCGCGGATCGCCGATGCGGATCTGCGCCGCTTTCGCGGCAAGTTTCGCCAGAAGCCTGTCCTTCATCGCCTGCTGCACCAGGAGGCGGGAGCCCGCGACGCAAGATTGCCCGGAAGCCGCGAAGATCCCGGCAATCACGGCATTGGCGGCGCTATCGAGATCGGCGTCGTCGAACACCACGATCGGCGATTTGCCGCCAAGCTCGAGGCTCAAGACCGCGAGATTTTCCGCCGAATTGCGCACCACATGGCGCGCCGTCTCGGGTCCGCCAGTAAAGGCGATGCGCGCGACGAGCGGATGCGAGGTGAGGGTGGCGCCGCATTCGGCGCCGAAACCGGTGATGATATTGACGACGCCGGGCGGAAAACCTGCTTCATGGACGAGGCGGGCGAAGTCGAGCATCGGGCCCGGTGCTTCTTCGGAAGCCTTTAGGACGATGGTGCAGCCCGCCGCCAGGGCCGGCCCAAGCTTGACCGCAGAGAGAAAGAGCTGGGAATTCCAAGGCACGACGGCGGCGACGACGCCGATCGGCTCGCGCCTTAGCCAAGCTTCCATGCCAGGCTTGTCGATCGGCAGATGGGCGCCTTGGATCTTGTCGGCAAGGCCCGCATAATAGCGATAATAATCTGCAACATAAGCGATCTGGGCCGAGGTCTCGCGAATGATCTTGCCGGTATCGGCGGTTTCGATCGCGGCCAGCGCCGGCACATTGCCGGCGACCAGATCGGCCAGTCGATAAAGCAGCTTGCCACGCTGGCTGGCGGTCAGATCGCACCATGCCGGATCGGTGAAGGCGCGATGCGCGGCCTTCACCGCCCGGTCGGTGTCATCGCGCTTCGCATCGGGCATGAGCGCCCAGATCTCTCCGGTCGCGGGGTCGCGGCTTTCGAAAGAGGCGGCGCCATCCTCGAAACGACCATCGATATAGTGCTGAAATTTCCGCATGCGCCTATCCGAAAGCCGGCGCGACGTGATCGATGAAGCGCCGCAAGGACTGCTTCTTTCTTTCCGTTGTCATGCCGGAATCGATCCAAAGGCTGAATTCGTCATAGCCCAAGGCCTCATAGATCTTGAGACGGCGGATGACCTCGTCAGGCGTGCCGGTCACGGTATTGGCCAACATCTTGTCTGGCGCATATTGCGGCATCTCTGCCATCTCGGCTTCGCTCAGTTCCTTGATCAGCGCCTGACGGATCGGCCGATCGTTCTTGAACCAGGCCATGAAGTAGCAATAGAAGCGGCGAAGATCTTCGGCGGCCTTCCAGCAATCTGCGGCATCGGCACCGACAAAGCCGTGCATCAGCAGCATGATCTTCGGTTTTGCTGTCTCCCTGTGAGCCGCGCAGGCGCCATGGAAGCGCTCGATCAGCGTCTTCACCTCGTCATCACCTTGGTGAAGCGGCGTCACCTGGACATTGCAGCCATTGGCAATAGCGAAGTCGTGCGATGCGGGATCGCGCGCCGCGACCCAGATCGGCGGATGGGGCTTCTGCAGCGGCTTGGGTGAAGAGGTTGTGCTCGGGAAGGACCAGTGCTTGCCGTCATGCGCATAGTCGCCGGCCCACAGCCCCTTCAGCGCCGGCACCATCTCGCGCAGATGCGATCCCGCGGTCATCGCATCCATGCCGCCGGCCAGGCGCTGATATTCGAAACTGTAGGCGCCGCGCGCGATGCCGATATCGAGCCGGCCGCCCGAGATGATGTCGGTCATCGCGGCTTCACCGGCGAGCTTCAGCGGATGCCAGAACGGAGCGACGACCGTGCCGGTGCCGAGGCGGACATTCTTGGTCCGCCGCGCCAGGTCGGCGATGTTGAAGAAGGGATTGGGCGCGATGGTGAAATCCATGCCGTGATGCTCTCCGGTCCACACGGCGTGGAGTCCGCCGGCATCGGCCATCTCGCAGAGCTCGATGAATTCGCGGTAGAGCTCGGCATGGCTTTGCGCCGCGTTAAGCCGTTCCATGTGGACAAAAAGCGAGAGTTTCATGTCAGATCACCGCCCTCACTTCGCCCTGCTCGTGATCGCCGGAATAGATATTGAAGCGTCCCTGCTGGCGCTCTTGCGCATAGCGCCTGAGCATGGTGCGGATCGCTTCATCGGGAAGCCGGTCCCAGGGAATGGCATCGAAATCGACGAGAATGGCGGTGCTTCCGTCACGCAAGGCCGCTTCGCCGCGATAATAGATCGACTGCGTCCGGGTTTGCGGATTCTCGAAGACCGCAAAGAGGAAGCCGAGTGAGGCGTCGATTCCGGCGCTGAGCAGAGACGATTTGAGAGCCGATACATTTCCGGTTGGACCAGCTTCCGGCAGTGTGAAGGTTTGAGGGGCGGAGCCCGGCATCAGCACAAGCCGGCCAGCGCTCTCCAGGATCGCGCCGACGATGGTGCGCCCGTCTTGTGCGGCTGCATTCACCGCCGCCTGCTCGAGACCGAGCGTGACATAGCCGCCGCGCGCATAGCCCAGAGGATTGGCATCGCCATGGGCGAATTCCCGTACAGCGCCGACCAGTATGACATGATCACCGGCCTCGATGACATTGGCGCGGGCGCAATCGAACCAGGCGACGGCACCGTCGATCAGCGGATTTCCCGACGATGCCGGATGCCAGGGGACAGCAGAAAACTTGTCGCTTCGTTTCGAAGCGAATATCCCGGATATGTCCTTCTGCTGCTCGGCCAGGATATTCACGGCAAAGCCCGAGGCACCAGTGAATGTCATGCAGCTCGCCGCCGTCCTGCCGATGCAGATGAGGAGCAGCGGCGGATCGAGCGAAACGGACGTAAAGGAGTTCGCGGTGAAGCCGCGTGGCGCGCCGGTTGTGTCCCTGGTGGTGACGACGGTGACACCCGTCATGAAGGTCCCGAATGCCGCGCGCAATTCGCGCGGATCGATCCGTTCCGACGGCTGCGCCAGCAATTGGCCCAACGCCTGGTTGACCGCTGCGGGATCGACCAGATTCATCATATGCCGCTGGCCGTCCAGGATGAGTGCCTGGCTGCGGGGCGCGGCCGAGGCCATGGCCCGCGCCATCGCCGGCGTCGAATTGGGATCAAGGGCGCCGGTCGCGAAGAGAGCGGGAACCGAGAGAGCACCAAGTCGGCCAGTAAAGGCATCGTCGCTCGATGCGAAGATCCGATAGGCGATTGCATAAGCCTGTGGATCGACCGAGGTGAGCCACGCTCTCACTTGCGAGATTATCCCGGGATCTGCGTTCTCATGCCCGAACCAGCGCCGCAACGGCTCATCGACATTGCCGACGGCGCTACGCTTGGCGATCTCCCGAGCGCGCGCTTCCACCGCAGCCCGGCTCGCGGAGTCGCGGTCATACACAGAATTGAGCACCGCGACGCGCAATGTGCGGGAGGAATGGCGGAGCGCGAAACCCAGTGCCACGAGACCGCCCATCGAATGGCCGACGATCGTGGCGGCCTTGATATCGAGGTCGTCCAGGAGCTGGCGAACCTGCGCGATATAGGTGCCAAGCGTCGCATCTTCAGGGGGCGGAGCACTGCCGCCATGGCCAAGCATGTCGATGGCAATGACGCGATTCGTAGTGGCAAAGGCTTCGATCTGCGGATGCCAGGCATCTGCATTGAGACCGACGCCGTGAATGAAGACGAGCGGCTCACCCGATCCCGCCGTCACATAGGCTGTGCCGCCTGATGTCTGCCGTGCAAGACCCAGCATCGCTCCGTCCTGCCTGACAGATGCTTCAGACATTGGTGGCGCCGAGCTCCTGCAGATCCTCATAGCGGTTGCCGATGCGATGATGCGGGCGACCGCCAATCGAGGCGCCGAGCGCCACGAGAATTTCATCATGTGCCGGCGCATCGGGAATGGCGAAATGAATAGTGAGATAGTGCGAACGCATTCCCTCGTCGGCTTTATGCATCAGCGGGATCATCACCGGCGCGTTGGCTGGCCCGCGTATATTGGTGAAAGCGAGATAGCTCTTGGCACCGACAGCCTTGCGATAATGATTCCCGAAGCGAAGCGTGTGGATGAGGGCGGAGGCGTGCTCCATCTCGCCATCGGTTCCG
>VAZZ01000573.1 GCA_005884715.1 Alphaproteobacteria bacterium
AAGGGCGATACGACCTGGATGCTGATCGCCACAATCCTCGTCATCCTGATGACGATACCGGGCCTCGCTCTTTTCTACGGCGGGCTGGTGCGTTCCAAGAACGTGCTTTCCGTCCTCACCCAGGTCTTCCTCTGCTTTTCGATGGTCGCCATCCTCTGGGTCATCTACGGCTACTCAGTCGCCTTCACCAACGGCACGCAATTCTTCGGCGGCCTGTCGAAATTCTTCCTGGCCCATGTCGATACCTCGACCATGGCTGCGACCTTCTCCAAGGAAACCTATCTGCCGGAATATACCTATGTGATTTTCCAGCTCACTTTCGCAGCGATCACGCCGGCGCTCATCATCGGCGCCTTCGCCGAACGCATGAAGTTCTCCGCCGTCCTTCTCTTCCTCTTACTGTGGTTCACTTTCGCCTATCTGCCGATGGCCCACATGGTCTGGTGGTGGGCGGGACCGGACGCCTATACGCTGAGCGCCGCCAATATCGATGCGGTGAAGGCCGCGGTCGGCGATCAGGCAGCGACCGATTTCCTCGCCAAACTCGCCGCCGCGACCAACGATGCCGCCAAGGCCACGGTGCTTGCGGACTACGCTTCGGCGGTGAACGCTTCCAACGGTTGGCTCTTCAACTGGGGCGCCATCGACTTCGCCGGCGGCACCGTCGTGCATATCAACGCCGGCATCGCTGGCCTCGTCTGCTGCCTCGTGCTCGGCAAGCGCGTCGGCTATGGCAAGGACTCGATGGCGCCGCACAGCCTGCCGCTGACGCTGGTCGGCGCCTGCCTGCTCTGGGTCGGCTGGTACGGCTTCAATGCCGGCTCCAACCTCGAAGCCAATGGCTTGACCGCCCTCGTTGTCCTCAACTCGACGATCGCTACCGGTGCCGCGGCGCTGGCCTGGATCTTCGGCGAATGGGTGACGCGCGGCCATCCGAGCATGCTGGGTGCTGCTTCCGGCGCGGTTGCCGGCCTTGTCGCCATCACCCCGGCTTGCGGCTGGGTGGGACCGGGTGCCGCCATCGTGATCGGAAGTTCGGCTATGACGATGCGCTCGACGTTTTCGGCGTGCATGGCATCGGCGGCATCGTCGGCGCCCTCCTCACCGGCGTCTTCGTCAATCCGGCATTGGGCGGCGTGGGTGTCACCGACTATCTCGCCACCGACACCTCCTCCAAGGTCGCGGAATATTCCTTCTCCGGCCAGATGACGGCGCAGATCGCAGCCGTCCTCACCGCTCTCATTTTGTCGGGCGTGGTGAGCTATATCGCTCTCATGATCTGCAAGGCCGTCACGGGCTTGAGGATCTCGGAGGCCGAGGAACGCGAGGGCCTCGATATCTCCTCCCACGGCGAGCGCGCCTACAACTGATCGAATGCCATCGGCGCTCGAAGCGGGCGGAGCTGAAAAGCTCCGCCCATTTTCGTCTACTTAACCCCACTTTAACCACGTCCCGCCAGACTCCCTGTTAACCATTCCTTATCGCGACAGACGGGGTTCCCGATGGCGGGCCGGCGCATGGCAATTGAACACCCAACCGACACCGATGACGGCGCGGTCCCGGCGGCGATCCGCCGTTTCCTGCGCAACCGCATGATGGAGTTCTCAGGTCTGCTGTGCTTCACGCTATGCTTGGCGGTCGGCGTGGCGCTCGCTACCTGGTCGCCCACCGATCCCTCGCTCAGCCGTGCCGTCGACGGCGATCCCAGCAATCTGCTCGGTTATCCGGGGGCCGTCATTTCTGACCAGCTGATGCAGCTCTTCGGCCTGGGCGTGGTTGCCGTCCTCGCCCTTCCCCTCTTGTGGAGCATGCGGCTGATGACCCATCATCGGATCATCCGTCCGGTGCGCTCGCTTGCGGCCTGGATGCTCTTCGCCATTTCTCTTTCCGCCTTCCTCGCCATGATCCCCGCCCCGCAGCCCTTCGCGCTCGAAGCGGGCTTCGGCGGCCAGACCGGCGAGGTGTTGAAATCAGCGGTGCTGGCAGTGCTCAATCTCGGTTTCAAGGGCTTCTTTGCCTCGCTCGTCGCAACCGCTCTGTTCGGCTCAACTTGCGTCATGGCAGGTGCAGCGGCGGCGGGCTTCAGCCGTTCCGATGGCAGGCACTCGGCCGCTCTCGGCTATTATATTCGCTGGGCCAGCGCCTCCCTCTGGGCCGTGCTGCGCAGCCTCTATCAGCGCTGGCGCATGCTGCGCCAGCTCAAGGCGCAGGACACAGCCTTCCGTGCCGCGCAAGGCTCCGCCGCCCGCAAATCCGGACGCCTCGAGCCGCGCCTCGACCGCGGCGCCAGAAGCGGGGACAATCCGCCCTGGCTCAAGCTGCCCTCCGCAGAAGACGAGATCGATGTAGAGATGGAGGCGGAAGACGACGAAGAGGAAGAAGGCGACGACGAGGCATCGGCCTCCCGCCGCGTTGCTGCACGCGCCAATGCGGTCATCAAGCAAGCCAAGGGCGGCAAGCGCGCGCGCCAGGCCGATGAATATGAGCTTCCTGCTTTGACCCTTCTGACCGAGCCCAAGAGGGCCGGCCGCGCCGCCGACATATCGCCCGAGATCCTCGAGCAGAATGCCAGAGCGCTCGAGGGCGTGCTGGAGGACTTCGGCGTCAGGGGCCAGATCGTCAATGTACACCCGGGTCCTGTCGTGACGCTCTATGAGCTCGAGCCCGCGCCCGGCATCAAATCATCGCGCGTCATCAGCCTCGCCGACGACATCGCCCGCTCGATGAGCGCCATCTCGGCGCGCGTCGCCGTGGTGTCGGGGCGCAATGCCATCGGCATCGAATTGCCCAATCCCAAGCGCGAGACGGTTTATCTGCGCGAGCTCTTGGGCTCCGAAGCCTTCGCGAAGACCAACCAGAATCTGGCGATGGCGCTTGGCAAGAATATCGGCGGCGAGCCGGTGTTCGCTGATCTCGCCCGCATGCCGCATCTGCTCATCGCCGGCACAACGGGTTCGGGCAAATCGGTCGGCATCAACACGATGATCCTGTCGCTGCTCTATCGCCACACGCCCGACCGCTGCAAGCTCATCATGATCGATCCGAAAATGCTCGAACTTTCCGTCTATGAGGGCATCCCGCATTTGCTCGCTCCCGTCGTCACCGATCCGCGCAAGGCCGTCGTGGCACTCAAATGGGCGGTGCGCGAGATGGAGGACCGCTACCGCAAGATGTCGAAGGTCGGCGTGCGCAATATCGACGGCTTCAATGCGAGGCTCGAACAGGCGCGCGAAAAAGGCCAAGCCATGTCGCGCACGGTGCAGACCGGCTTCGATCCCCAATCGGGCGAGCCGATCTTCGAGCGCGAAGAGATGGACATGTCGGCAATGCCTTATATCGTCGTCATCATCGACGAGATGGCCGATCTCATGATGGTGGCCGGCAAAGACATCGAAGGCGCCGTCCAGCGCCTCGCCCAGATGGCGCGCGCCGCCGGCATCCATGTCGTGATGGCGACCCAGCGTCCCTCGGTCGATGTCATCACCGGCACGATCAAGGCCAATTTCCCGACCCGCATTTCCTTTCAGGTGACCTCCAAGATCGACAGCCGTACCATCCTGGGGGAGCAGGGCGCCGAACAGCTCCTTGGCCAAGGCGACATGCTCTATATGGCGGGCGGCGGGCGCATTTCGCGCCTGCATGGTCCCTTCGTTTCCGATGACGAAGTCGAAAAGATCGTGCGTTCGCTTAAGAAGCAGGGGGCACCCGAATATCTCGAGGCGGTCACCGAGGAACCCGAAGAGGGTGACTATGGCGAGGCGGCGGGAACCTATGGCGGCGAGGGTGGCGGGGGCTCGGGCGATGACCTCTACGACCAGGCGGTCGCCGTGGTCTTGCGTGATAAGAAGGTTTCGACAAGCTATATCCAGCGCCGCCTGCAGATCGGCTATAACAAGGCGGCGAGCCTCATCGAGCGCATGGAGAAAGAGGGCCTGATCTCATCTGCCAACGCCACCGGCAAGCGCGAGATCCTGGTTCCTGGCGATAGCGCCAGGGATTGAGGTCTTTGATGCGTGCCGCAAAAGCGCCCCCTTATTGGGGAATAGCCATGGCCCAAGGAATGCGAGGGAACTTTACCGTGATGAAGCTCTTCTGTAGGAATTTTATCGGACTTGCGGCCACCGCGGTCCTCTGCGCCATGATCTCGGTTTCAACCGCAGGCGCTGCGAGATCGGTCGATCTCACCGCCGATCAATCCGCCAAGGTGAAGGAGGTCGCCGATTATATCCAGGGCTTCCGCACCCTCCAGGGCGAGTTCACCCAGGTCAGTTCCAAGGGCAATGTCTCGAAAGGCGTCTTCATCCTGTCGAAACCCGGCAAGCTGCGTTTTGAATATGCCTCGCCCAATCCCTTCATCATCGTTTCAGACGGCACCTGGGTGACGATCAAGAATCGCGCCAAGGACAAGGCCGAAGAATATCCCTTGTCGCAGACTCCCTTGCGGCTCGTCCTCGACGACGACATCAACTTGATCGAGGAAGCCAATATCCTGGACGTGGACAGCAAGGATGGGCTGACAACGATCACACTGCAGGACCGCAAGAAGACCGTGCCCGGCCATCTCATCCTCGTCTATGACGACGAAAAGAAGGCGCTGCAGCAGTGGGTCGTGGTCGACGGCCAGGGCCGGCGCACCACCGTTTCTCTTGAAAATATCGTTGCCGGCGGCAAGCCCGATCCTAAATTATTTCAGATCGAGGTCCACCGCTTGAAAGATAAAAAGAACTGAAATTTTCGACGAAAATTCGCTACATGCGGTGGAATCCGCGGCTAATCAAGTCCTTACGCCAAATATGCGGGTTTTTTCCGCCGCGACGCCTCGCAAATTTACGTATCTGCTCTCTGGAATGTGACCGCTCCGGGCATTGAAATCCGGACACGGACTATCTAATTAATGGCTGTGCAGCGGGGTAAATCCGCATCCACGCCCCCCCGCTTGTAGGTGACGGATCCGCTGTACGCGCCGGTTTTCCCCTCCCGGCGCAATTGCGCACGAGGCGCCGGGCGCCCGGACCCCGAACCGGGCGCCCAATTTTTTGCCCTCTTGCTTGTCGCCTGGACGGCGGGCATGACGGCCCCATGAAGCTCAAAATCGCCACCTGGAACATCAATTCCGTGCGCCTGCGCATCGACCTCGTCTGCCGCCTGCTCCAGGAACATGCCCCCGACATTCTGTGTCTTCAGGAGACCAAATGCCCGCAAGGTCAGTTTCCTTCAGGCCCGCTCAAGTACCTGGGCTACACCCATATCGCCGAATCCGGCCAGGCCGGCTATCACGGCGTCGCCATCATTTCGCGCCTGCCGCTCAGCCAGGTCCAGGTGCGTTCCTTTTGCCAGAAGCAGGATTGACGCCAGATCGCCGCCGTTATCGACGGCAGCGACCCCATCATCGTCCACAATCTCTATGTGCCGGCCGGCGGCGATGAGCCCGACCGCACCATCAACGAGAAATTCGGCCACAAGCTCGATTTCGTCGCCGAGCTTGAACATTGGTTCGGCAATGGGTCGGTACCGGACAGGCACCACGGCATCGTCGTCGGCGACCTCAATATCGCGCCACTCGAGAACGATGTCTGGTCGCACCGACAGCTTCTGAAGATCGTCAGCCACACGCCTGCCGAAACTTCCGGTCTCACCAAGGCGCAAGCGGCCGGCGGTTGGGTCGATCTGATCCGCCAGCACATCCCGCCCGAGGAGAAGGTCTATACCTGGTGGAGCTACCGCGCCCATGATTGGCAACTTTCCAACCGCGGCCGCAGGCTCGACCATATATGGACCACGCCCGATCTCGCTCGCCGCAGCCAGGGCATCGAGATTCTGCGCGAAGCGCGTGGCTGGAAGCAGCCCTCCGATCACGTGCCGGTCATGGCGATGCTTGATCTATCATGATTTCGGAAAAGACGGCGCGTTCTCGAACAGGTGGCGAACCCGGTCGAAGTCTTTGATCGACCCGGCAAGCTTGCGCGACAGGGCGCTCATCACGTGAGTGCCGAAATCGGGAAATTCTCCGACCACGCGCATGAACATCTCGCGGCTGATGCGCGTGGCGGTGACCGGAATTTTTGCTGTCACATTCACCGAATAGGCAAGTCCGGCTATCATCGCGAGCTCGCCCAGGAACGCCCCGGGACCGGCGAGCGCCACCTGGACGCGCTCCTCGCCCTTGCTGACCCATACATCGGCATCGCCGGAAAGCAGGAGAAAGGCCGAAGCGCCCTTGCC
>VAZZ01000101.1 GCA_005884715.1 Alphaproteobacteria bacterium
CCTTGAGGCCGGTCGACATCGGCTCATGCACCGACTTTCTCGGAATGATGCCGGGCGCCTTGACGTCGACGCGGCGGCGTTCCTTCGATTTGATCGGACCCTTGCCGTCGATCGGATTGCCAAGCGCATCGACCACGCGGCCGAGGAGTTCACGGCCGACCGGCACTTCCACGATGGCGCCGGTACGCTTGACCGTATCGCCTTCCTTGATGTCGCGGTCGGAACCGAAGATCACGATACCGACATTGTCGACTTCGAGATTGAGCGCCATGCCACGAATCCCGTTCGGGAATTCGACCATTTCGCCGGCCTGCACATTGTCGAGGCCATAGACGCGGGCAATGCCGTCGCCGACTGAGAGCACCTGGCCGATTTCGGACACTTCGGCTTCCTTGCCGAACTCCTTGATCTGCTTCTTGAGATTTGCGGAAATTTCCGCAGCGCGAATATCCATGATTAGCCCATCCCCTTCATCGCGGTCTTGAGGTTTTGAAGTTTTGTCTTGAGCGAATTGTCCACCATGCGTGAGCCGACCTTGACGACAAGGCCGCCGAGAATGGCTGGATCAACCCGGGTCGAGAGCTGTACATCGCGACCCACGCTCGCCTTGATGGCGGCCTTGAGGTCGGCGAGATGTTTCGGTGAGAGCTTGTCGGCCGATGTCACTTCGGCGCTGATTTCGCCTTTCGCCTGAGCCACCAGCGTCTTATACGCCTTGATCATGTCGGCGAGAACGAAGAGCCGGCGGTTCTGCGCTGCGAGCTTGATGAAATTGAGGGCAAGGCTGGTGATATCGGCCTTGGCGCACAGGGCCTCGAGGGCGGAAATCTGGTCTTCGGCGGAGAAGACGGGTGAGCGGACCAGCCGCTTCAGATCATCGGATTCATCGAGCATCACCTGGAAACTCGCCAGATCGGCGCCGACCTGGTCGACCGATTTGGCTTCCTGCGCCAGTTCAAAAAGCGCGGTCGCATAGCGCCCGGGAACGCCTGATACCGTCTGATCACCTTGAGCCACGACAACTCCCCGCCGAACCCGCGCTTATCGAACCATCGCCGTTGGATCGGAAGCAGCTGTATTTATTGGATAATCGTACTTGATAAAGCACGTGCGGCAGGGGTCCCGCTCACAACCGCGCGCGTGGGTTATCACATGGCAAATGGACTCGCAACAAGGAAGGCACGGCGGATTGCCGCAAGCGGAAAACGCAAATATCGTATCCCTTCCCTCCTGTAACTCAAAAAGCGAAGAGCCCGCCGACGGGCCCCGGCGGGCTCTTGAAAATTCTCTTTCTGGTGAGAGTTTAGCGCCTCACGCTGTCACGCGCGATGCGTGGGATGTCGGAACGCATGATGCCGAGATCGGCAAGCTCACGGTCGGTGAGCAGGTCGAGCTCACGCTTGGTGGTATTGTAACGGTTCCAACGCTTGAAGCCGTCGCTGAAGAAGTTGAACATGGTCTATCCCCTATGGATTGACGGGTTGGTTGGTTGCTTTGGACGATATTTATATGGTGCATTGCATCATTTTGTGCAATGCAAAATTCGCATGCCAGATTTTACCTTCAATTTCATAATGCCTTAAAGGTTATTTCTCTTAACCCTTTGAATTCACTGTGACTAATCTGTGAACTATAATCACGATCAAATTCATAGACTTAGCATTTTGCCGGCCAATTTTTGACCGTTTCTTGCCTCAAATTCATGCGTTGCAACCTGATTCCGTTCCGGTTCTGTCCATTCCCCCGACCGTCCCCGAAAAGCGGCGATCGGAAGCGGAAATTCATCACGGCCCTCGCCAATTCGATCGTGACGATCCGAACGGGAAGGTTCTATGAGGGACGATGAAAGAGATTCGCCTGCTCCTCGACTGCGATCCCGGTCTCGATGATGCGGTGGCCTTGGCTCTCGCCATGGCATCGCCGGAACTGGTGGTTACCGGGATTTCGACCGTGGCGGCCAACGCGCCGATTGGGGTCGTTACCAGCAATGCCGAAGCCGTCATGGACCGGCTTGGCTGCCGCTGCCCTCTCTTTCAGGGAGCGCCACGGCCGCTCATCATCGCGGCCCGGCATTCGACCGATATCTGGGGTGGTGACGGCAGGCTGCCGCTCGAAGCCCCGCATAAGCCGGCAACGCGCATCGATCGCACCGGCTTCGAGAAACTCGTCATCGCGGCGGATGTCGTTTGCGCCATTGGTTCGCTCACCAATATCGCCGAACTGATCGCAACCGGGCGCAGACCGCAGCGGCTCGCCGTCATGGGGGGTGCTTTGGGACGCGGCAATGCGACGGCCCATGCCGAACTCAACATCTGGGCCGATCCGCATGCTGCCGAAATCGTCTTCGCTTCCGGCATTCCCATCACTTTGGTACCGCTCGACGTCACGCGCACGCTGATCGTGCCTGATGACATGATCGCGCGCCTGGCTCAATCCGCTTCCGCCCCGGCGCGGCTCTGCAGCGAGCTTCTCCCCCATGCCGGCAGCAACGCCCATCCTTCCGCCATTCACGATGCCGCGGTGATCGCAGCACTTCTGTGGCCGGAACTCTTTAGCCGCCGGCGCGGCACGCTCATCGTCACGACCACAGGCATTGAAGAGGGCCGCATCTCTTTTGCGCCGGAACGGGACGGCCCGCATGAAGTCCTGACGGACGTTGTCCATGACGGCCTCTTTAGGCATATGCTGCGGCGGTTGCACGGGGAGGATTGAATGACAGTCGCCGTCTTGGGTTCCATCAATATGGATGTGATCGCCTATCTCGGTCGCTGCCCGCAAACTTGGGGACGCTGTCAGTTTCATCGGCCGCACCGGCGCTGATTCCTTCGGCGATGCCGCCCGCGACGAACTTACTTCTTATGAAGTCGACCTCTCGCATGTCCGCCGCGATGGGCAGTCCGCCACCGGCATCGCCATCATCAAGGTGGGCGAAGGCGGTCAGAACATGATCTCGGTGATCGCCGGCGCGAATGAGGCGGTGAATGAAAGCGACGCAGCGGCGGCGAGGACCGATCTCGAACACGCCCGCGTGCTGCTGCTCCAGCTTGAAGTTCCGCTCGCGGCTTCGCTTGCCGCTGCAAGGATCGTTCGTGGCAAGGGCGGAACCGTTATCCTGGATCCGGCACCGGCGCCGAAACAGCCCTTCTCGCCCGATGTGATCGCCGCCATAGATATCGTGACGCCCAATGAAAGCGAAGCGGCGGGCCTGCTCGGCTGGCAGCCGGCAACGCCCGATGACGCTCTCAGAGCCGCCCGCGAGTTGAAGGCCAAGGGCTACAAGGCCGCGGTGGTGAAGCTCGGCGCCAAGGGTGTCGCCTTTTCCGGCCCTTCGGAGGAGGGCTTCGTTCAGCCCTTCAACGTGAACGCAGTAGACACGGTGGCGGCCGGCGACAGCTTTAATGGCGGTCTCGCTGTCGCTCTCGATGAAGGAAAGTCGCTTGCCGGGGCGGTGCGTTTCGCCGCCGCCTGCGGTGCTCTGTCGACGATGAAGAAAGGCGCTTCGGCGGCAGCGCCCACCCGGGCCGAGTTGGACGCCTTCTTGCGTATGGGATAAATTTGGATGTATACTAACATTCAATAAATCGAGTCTGCCCCGGAAGAGCCGCTGATTGCTGGCCTGCTGCCCTTCCGATAAAGTCCGTAAAACCCTAGGGAGATGTCCATGTCACACTTTGCATTGTCACGCCGCTCCGCCCTGGCCCTCATGGCAGGCGCCGCCACTTTTGGCCTCACCGGCCGCATCGCCCATGCCGCGGGCGAGATCAAGGTCCTCAACTGGCAGGGCTATGGCACCGATGAGAAATGGGCTCTCGAGATGTTCGAGAAGAAGACCGGCATCAAGGTCGTGCATGACTATTTCAATTCCGAGCAGGAGATGCTGACCAAGCTGCGCACCAGCCCCGGCACTTACGATGTCGTGCTGATGAACAATATCTATGTCATGGAAGCA
This sequence comes from Alphaproteobacteria bacterium, assembly GCA_005884715.1. Classification (GTDB taxonomy): domain Bacteria; phylum Pseudomonadota; class Alphaproteobacteria; order Rhizobiales; family Aestuariivirgaceae; genus Taklimakanibacter. The sequence continues at coordinate 3,950 of VAZZ01000101.1, forward strand.
GCCCACGAAGGCTTGGTCCAGGCGCTCGATACCTCGAAATTCTCCAACTTCAACGACCTCACCCCGGCACTGCGCGACAGCGACCGCTTCGTCATGGATGGAAAGCATTTCGCGATCTCGTGGGTATGGGGACTGACCTCCTTCGCCTATAACACTAAGAAGATCGCCGTCAGGCCAGACTCGATGGAAGCTCTGTGGGATCCGGCCCATGCCGGCAAAGTCGGCTGGCGCGACGATGCGCTGGAATCGATCCAGATCGCAGCACTCGCGACTGGCCAGGACATGAATGCGCCGGCCGACATCGAGAAGATCAAGGACAAGCTCAAGGCCCTCAAGACCCAGATCAAGACCTTCTGGTCGTCGGAAGACGAGTGGAACAAATATATGGCGGCGGGCGACTATGACATCGCCGTCTACTGGTCGGGCTCGGCGGCGCGCTCCAAGAAGGCGATGAAGCTGCCGGTCGAATTCGTGGTGCCGAAGGAAGGCGCCATTGGCTGGTTCGACGGCCTCACCATCGCCGCCAAAGCGCCAAATCCCGAAGGTGCGGCGGCGTTCATCAATTTCATGGTCGATCCCGAATTCTATGTGAAATGGGACAACGATATCGGGGCGCCGGCTTCCGCCAATGCCAAGGCCAATGCGCAATTGCCGGCGGATGCGCTCAACCGCACCGTGCTCGGCGATCCCGAAGTGGTGAAGCGCGTCCAATGGATGGCGCCGATCTCGGATGAGCAGAAGCAGAAGAACCAGGAGCTTTGGGACGAGGTGAAAACCAGCTTTGCCCGCTGATATTCCGTCATCGCGGCGAAAGCCGGGATCCCCCAAATCCGCGGAATGCGGGCAGCTCCGGTCTTCTGGAGAGGCTTCACTGGGCCCCGGCTCTAGCCGCGGTGACGCATGATATGGCTTTCACGCGCCACACCCGCACCGTCCTTGCCCTGACGGCCCCCGCCTATCTTTGGCTCACGGCGACGGTGCTGCTGCCGCTCGCCGCCATGTTCTATTTCAGCTTCCTCACCGCCTCGCCACTCGGCGGCAAGGAAGTGCGGTTCACGTTGCAGCACTATGCCGACTTCTTCACCAAGGAGATCTACTGGTACAATGCCTGGCGCTCGGTTGAACTCGGCCTCTATGTCACGGCGATATGCCTCATCGTCGGCTATCCGGCAGCACTCGGCCTCGCCAAATATGTCAAGGGGCGATGGCGCGAGGCGATCTTCCTCCTCATCATCCTGCCCTTCTGGTCGAATGCGTTGGTGCGCACTTTCTCCTGGACCATGGTGCTGCGCGAGCCCTTCAATATCCTGTTCTCTTATCCGGCGATCGTCATAGGCCTCGTCCACGCCTACCTGCCCTATGCCATTCTCACTTGCTACATCTCGCTGCAGGCGATCGATGACTCGCTGATCGAGGCCGGCCGTAGCCTGGGCGCCACGCCGGCTCAGACCTTCCGCCGTATCACTTTGCCCCTGAGCCTGCCCGGCGTGCTGGCCGCGATTTTCCTCATTTTCGTGCCGGTGATCGGATCTTTCATGGAACCGCGCATCCTGGGCGGCAAGGATGCCATCATGCTGGGGCCGATCATCGAGGGCCAATTCATCACCGCCTTCAACTGGCCTTTGGGCGCAGCGCTCTCCTTCACCATGCTCGGCATGGTGCTGCTCGTCCTGTTGGTGGTGATGCCCTTCCTCAACCGTCAGATGGCGAGGGCCTAAGTTGATGGAACGCGCTGCCAAAACCTATCTCGGCCTCATCCTCATCTTTCTTTATCTGCCGATCGTCGTGATGATCGCGATGGCCTTCAATCGCTCGCCGCTTTACGAGATGCCGTTCACCTTCGACCTCGTCTGGTTCAAGGCACTCGCCTACAATCAGAGGCTGCTGCAGGCGAGTTGGAACAGTATCTGGATCGCCTGCATCAATGCGGTGACCGCGACGACCCTCGGCACCCTCGCGGCCTATGCTTTCGCGCGCTACGAGTTCCGCGCCAAGCGCCTCTTGCAGATCCTGCTGTTTCCGCCGATCACCATTCCCTGGCTGATCATCGGCACCTCGATGCTGATCTTCTTCTTCTGGACCGGCATCGGGCGTGGCCTGCATGCGATCCTGCTCGGCCACGTGGCGCTGTCGTTGCCCTATGTGATCGTCGTGGTCGGTGCCCGCTTCGCCAATTTCGGTCCCCAGCTCGAAGAGGCGGCCGCGAGTCTCGGAGCGACGCCCTGGCAGAGCTTCTGGCGCATCACCGTTCCGGTCTTGTTGCCCGGCATCACCGCAGCCGCGCTTTTCGCCTTCGCCGTATCCTTCGATCAGTTCGTGATTTCCTATTTCCTGGCACCGCCCGGCACCTCGACCTTGCCGGTCGAGATCTATACTTCCATCCGCAAGGGATTTACGCCTGAGATCAATGCCATCTCATCAATCATCATCCTGTTTTCTATGGGCCTCATGCTGATCGTCGCCCGCAACTACAAATTCGGCGGAGACAACTGATGAGCCGCGTCGATATCCAGCATGTGAGCAAGCGCTATGGCGCCTTCGCAGCACTCGATGATGTCACCATCGCCTTCAATGACGGCGAGTTCTTCGGGCTGCTCGGCCCCTCGGGCTCAGGTAAGACCACTTTGCTGCGCTCGATCGCCGGCTTCATCGCACCTGATCAAGGCAGCATACTGTTTGACGGCGAGCCGGTGGAATCCGTTCCGGTGCATCGCCGCGCCATCGGAATGGTCTTCCAGTCCTATGCTCTGTTCCCGCATCTCACCATAGAAGAGAATATCGGCTTCGGCCTCGACGTCCGCAGTGTCCCGCGTGAGGATATTCGCAAGCGAGTCGCTGAAATGCTGTCTTTGGTCCGTCTATCCGGGCTCGCGGCGCGTTACCCCAAGCAGTTGTCGGGCGGCCAGCAGCAGCGTGTTGCCTTGGCGCGAGCGCTGATTACCCGGCCCAAGGTCCTCCTGCTCGATGAACCCCTTGGCGCGCTCGACCGCCGACTGCGCCAGGAAATGCAGGTCGAGCTGAAAGATATCCAGCGCGAGAGCGGTGTCACCGCCATCTTCGTGACCCATGATCAGGAAGAAGCGCTCACGCTGTCGGACCGCATCGCCATCATCGATCAGGGAAAGCTGATCCAGGTCGACGCGCCGCAAACCGTCTATGAGCGCCCCGCCAATATCTTCGCCGCGAATTTCCTGGGCGATGCCAATGTGTTCCGCGGCACCCCGGCCAAAAGCGGGCTCAAGCTCGCCGACGGCACGGTCATTGCCACGCTCAAACCATCGACGGGCGCCGCCATCGTGCGACCCGAGAAGTTGCGTGTCGCAAGTGGCCGCAAGAAGAGCGCCGGCAATAGCCTCACTGGTGAGATCACCCAGGCGATCTATTCCGGCGCCAGCGTAACCTATCGCATCCACACCAAAGTCCTGGGCGATATGCCGCTTCTGGCCTTCATCCAGAACCAGACGGGCGAAGTGCTTGATACCGGTGCCGCCGTCACGGTCAGCTGGGACAAGGAGCAGACCATCCCGGTGGAAGCATGACCATCACGGGCCTTCGCTTCGGCGCGATCGGCAAGCGGGCCGTCCATGCCTGCATAGACATGCAGCGCCTGTTCGCGGAAGGTTCCGATTGGTCCTCGCCAGCCGTCCATGCGATCG
>VAZZ01000574.1 GCA_005884715.1 Alphaproteobacteria bacterium
AAGGTGACGATGAATGAGTTGAAGCCCAAGGCGGTCAAGCGGTTCTTTCGGCTCGACGATGACCAGAACGGTACCGTGACCACGGCCGAGATCGATACCTGGCTCAAGAAGGGCATCGAGCGGCGCAAGGAGCGCATGCTCGGACGGTTGGACCAGAACAAGGACGGCAGTGTGACGAGCGATGAGGTTGACGCCTATATTGATGCTCTGTTCAATGGCGCCGATGGCGACAAGGATGGCGGCCTGACGCTGGCGGAGATACGCGCAACTTCGCAAAAACGGCCCAGGCAAAGCGGCGCCAAAGGAAATTGACGATGAGCCGGCATGACATCAGATGTCCATGCCTGGCGAAAGGAAGCGACCGGAAGACGTGGCGGCACGCAACACTGAGGCTGACCTGTCCGATGATCCGGACAGTGCACTCCTTGCTGCTGCCGCAGGGGGCGACGGGAAGGCGTTCGCCAGCCTTGTCGAACGGCACTATGACATAGTCTATCGCGTGGTCTGGCGGGCGACGTCAGGCCACGCGGATACAGAAGATATCGTGCAGGAAGCCTTCCTCAAGCTGTGGAACAAACCGTCGCAGATCCGCCACGGCGTGGCCTTGCGTGGCTGGCTGATGCGCGTCGCGACCAATCTGGCCATCGACCGGGCGCGCCGCAAGCAGGCTTCCAATATCGATGCTGAGCCCGAAATCGAGGCATCGGGCCCCGACGCGCTGGACCAGGTTCTGGGCGACCGGTCGGCCCGCGACATTAATTCCGCTCTGGCCCGCTTGCCGGAGCGACAGCGTTTGGCCCTCTCACTCGTCTATTTTGAGAATATGAGCAATATCGATGCGGCTGCTGCCATGGAGATCAGCATCGAGGCCATCGAATCGCTGCTGGCGCGGGGCCGCAGGGCGCTCAAGGCGGATCTTAAGGACCGCTGGCGCGACCTGCTTGCCGATATCGGTGAGATGAGCCAATGAGGAAGACGCAATGGACGCGTTGAAGACGAGACTGGCAGAAGTTCTGGCCGCCTATGGCGCGGACCCGGCCCGCTGGCCGGCCGCCGAGCGCGACCGGCTCATGGCGCTTGTCGAGAGCGAGCCCGGGCTTCTGGTCGAGGCTGCGGAAATCGACCGGGTCCTTGCCCGGGCCACTCTTCCCGAAATCCCGGCAGGCGCCGCCGCCCGGATCGTCGAACGGGCAGGCGAGGCGAGGCCTTACCCCAATGTCGTTCCTCTTGGCCGGGCCCGGTCGAAGATGCAGCCCTCGATCTGATCCTGGGGTGCGGCGGCGGCCCTTGCTGCCTCCTTCGCCTGCGGCATCTTCCTCGGCACCACCAATTTCGCGAACTTGACCGGCAGCGGCGATGTGGTCGAGATCGATGATCCGATCGTCCTCACCGGCATCGACGATGCGACCGACCTTCTTGAGGGCGGCAGTTGATGGCGGATCCGGCCGACACCCAGACGCCGCTGAGCCGTTTTGCGAGCTGGCCGCATTGGACGAAGTTTCTTCTGGTCGCCTCGCTTGCCGTCAATCTGCTGATCGCGGGTGCCGCCGGCATGCGCTATTTCAACCCTGAGCGAATGGAGCGCTGGAGCGGGGCGAGCTTCACGCAGCTTCTGCCGCGCAAATTCATGTCGGATCTGCCGGAGGAGCGGCGCCGCGAATTCCTCGATCTCCTCAAGAGCCAGCGCAGTACTTTCCGCGAGTCGCGCGTCGACATGCGTGACGCGGCGCTGCGCTTCGCCGCGGCGCTGGAACGCAATCCCTATGACGAGGCTCAGGCCGCCACCGCCGTTCAGGATTTCACCAAGCTC
>VAZZ01000575.1 GCA_005884715.1 Alphaproteobacteria bacterium
AATCGAGACGGGACGGCCCGCTGCCTCGAACATCGCACAAACGGCACCCGCGACATGAGGAGACGCCATCGAGGTACCGGAGCGAGCGACAAGCAACCCTTCCTGTTGAACCGCATCGCGGGGAATTGATCGCGCCGCAACCTCGCCGACGCCGGGAGCCAGCAACTCCGGTTTGCTGTGTCGTTCGTCGCGTGTGGGGCCGCAGCTGCTGAATGGCGCCAGCGGCCTTCCCTCGGCATTGGCGTCGTATGCTCCGACCGTAATCACCAGTGGCGATGTGGCAATGGTTCCGAGCGTGTAGGACTGCGATGTGATTCTCCTGTCAAAGCGGGATTGCGCCCCCGGACGAGCCATGTCTCTTTCGATCCAGGCGTGGAACCTGCCGCTGATCACGTACTCGCCGGACAACCGCACGGTCCAGATTCCGGGCGGCGCTCCAGGGTACAGGAACGCCTCGATGTGGTTGTCTCTGTTTTTGGGATCGTCCTTGCGGTGGTAGATGCGACCAATAAGTGCACCTTCGTGCACGATGTCCGAGACCTCTCCCAACTTGACTTCGGTAAACGCCGAACCCTGAGGAGGTCTAATTCCGACCACGAACCGGTCTCTTCCCGAATACCAGGCATCGATCTCGTTAGCCGTTGTATCCGCCGGGTCGATGATCCATTCCAGATCGCGATATTCGCCGTCCCGCAACCACCCTTCAACAGCAAGATCCGCGGTTCGGTAGTTCCCACATGATTGACAGATCGCCCGATCCAGGCCCAGCCGAAGCAATTCATGCATGCCTTGCTCGACCAGGCTTGTTCCATCGTGGCTGCCGGCCGTGCGCCCGACCGAGAGGTTCACTACCCAAGGGCGGCCACGCGCCATGCTGTTCACGGCATCGAGCGCCTCCAGCAACCGCACGGAATCCCCGAGATCGCCCGCTGCACTGAGGCGAGGCGTTGATAAATGAACAAAAATCAGGTCTGCGTCGGGAGCCGCTCCCGGCTCTGCCCCATGCGCCCGTCCGTTGCCGGCGGCGATGTCCATCGTGTGCGTACCATGGCTGCCATCGCCGCCCGTGTCACTGATCGCCGGATGATAGCCCAGGGCCTGATATGGGTCAGAGTCGCGCAGGGCTGCATTGATCTCCTGCTGCGAGAAAATTCGTCCGTACCCAAAACGGTTGGGACGCGCCGGATCGTATGGCGCTCCCTGATGCCAGAAACCCACGAGTCGCGTGGTGCCGTCGGGATTGAGAAAATTAGGGTGGGCGAAGTCCAGCCCGAAATCCAACGCTGCTACGATGCAGCCGCGTCCAGTGAACGGCGCAGATGAGCGGCGCGATGTAGGAGTGACTTGGGCCGGGATGAGATCTGCTGGATTTCCGCCTTCGTCGTGGATACCCAAAGGCCGCGCGGCCTTGAGGCTAACTACGTTCGGATGGCGTCGGATCGTCCAGGTGTCCGCAGCGGCGAACCGACCTGTGCAAATTCGTTTGAATCGCGAAACAACGGTGAAGCGCGGGGGGATCTGGTCAGGATCTTCCAGTCGAACAATTGCCTCGATGATTTGCTGCCCTGGCGCGGCTTCAGCCATCTCCGCGAGTGCCGGATCCAGGTTGAATTCGGAAAACCGAGAGTGGGCTAAAGTAATCGCCATAAGTCGCGGCTCCGACAATTCGAGATGGTGCCGGTACTCGAAAACTTCGTCAGGGCTGGCATGAGAGCCATTCAAGAAGAACTGAATGTCGCGTCAGTGCGCGTCACCAAAACCGGCGCATCACCTCTCTTGGCCACCCAACTATGCTGCGTAATGCGACAATATCAGTCACATTTTGCGCTGACTGAGCCCCGAGTGCCTCAAGACTATCAATGTACGAGCCTGAATACTGGTTGGCTCGTAATGTCCTTGAATGTCTCGAACTCGTTGCCTGAGTCCATTGTAACGTAGTTAACGTCCAGTCTCAGGCTTCCAGCAGTTTGAAGCGCCTGCAGTGCTGCAAGATTTTGAATCGCGAGAGTTTCTTTCGGCGTGTACATACTGCCCAAGGCAAATGCAGCGAGTTGAATGCCAGCAAAGGCATCCGCGGCAATTCCGAAACCGCTGTGGCGGTGATATCGGCCATAGATAGCCAGCTTGGCGCCTGACGTGGCGAGTTGCGAGACCGACGTCACGGCGGCTATCTTGCTCGACTGTTGTTCAGCCCATTTTCCGAACGTGAACCCCGCCGACTGACGTGAGGCTTCTATGGCGCCCCAGAGCGACAGGCCGCCACCAAGGAGCAAAGTCACGATCCCGGCCACTGAACTGTC
>VAZZ01000576.1 GCA_005884715.1 Alphaproteobacteria bacterium
CGCCCGCGCTGCCGCGTTCTCTCGCCGATGTCCTCCGCGCTCTCGTCGGATTCCGCGAACGATTCATCGGACTCCCAGTCTTCCGCCTCGTCACTCTCGAAAGGGAAATTCTCGAGCATCATTTCTTCGGCCATGGTTTGCTCCTCTTTCTCACTGCGGTTGATTCTCTGGCGCTTGATACTTTTCCTTCGTTCAAGACCAGCGGTACTCCGCGCGCGGCCAGTGGACTCACAACCAGTGCTTCGAGCAACCTGTGATCGGGTGGGTAGTGAGCGACCTTGCTCTGCCCCCAACAGTTCGGGCACCCATCCACGCCCACTAGGCATTCGGGACAACAGCCGAGGGCGAGTGCGAGCGGCCGGATCCTGG
>VAZZ01000577.1 GCA_005884715.1 Alphaproteobacteria bacterium
CTTCATAATAATTGCGGAAGAACAGCGTGGTGAAGCCGATGCCATAGATGGCATGGACCAGCGAAAGGCCCCAGGTGGTGCCGGCAAGCCCTAACAGCCCTAGGACCTTGGCCATCGGAATGAGCACGATCTGGAAGGGGATGAAGCAGGAGAGCAGCATCAGCGTGAAGACCAAATTGTCGCCGGGAAAGCGCCATTTGGTCAGCACATAGCCATTGAGCGCGCCGAGCAGCGTCGAGGCGGCGACGGCCGGGACGACCATGATGATCGAATTGAGGAAATAAGGTCTGAGGCCCGTCGGCTGAACGCCGATCTGGGCAGTGGACCAGGCGCTGGCCCAGGGATCGAAGGTTAATTGCTGCGGCAGGGACAGCATGTCGCCCTGGCGGATCTCGTCCAAGGGCTTCAGCGAATTGACCAGCATCACATAGAGCGGCAGCAGGTAGTAGAAGGCGAAGAGGATGAGGACGGCATAAATCAGGATACGCGTAATAGACGTCGTCCTCACGGCGATGTCGGGCGTTTGCGCGCTCATGACCTGCGTCCTAGGCGCAATTCGGAATAGAGATAGGGAATGATGATCGAGGCGATCATGATCAGCATGATGGTGGCGGAGGCCGCACCTATCCCCATCGAATTGCGGGTGAAGGTGTAGGAATACATGAAGGTGGCGGGCAATTCCGTCGCCTGACCGGGGCCGCCGCCGGTTAGCGCGATGACGAGGTCATAGGCTTTGATGGCAAGATGGGCGAGCACCACGAAGGCCGACAGGAAGACCGGACGCATCAGCGGGATGATGATGCGGCGATAGATGGTGAGATTGGAGGCGCCGTCGATCTGCGCCGCCTTGATGATCTCATTGTCGACGCCGCGCAGGCCCGCCAGGAACATCGCCATCACGAAGCCCGATGATTGCCAGACCGCCGCGATCACCAGCGTGTAGATCGCCATGTTGCGGTCCTTGATCCAGGTGAAGGTGAAGCTCTCCCAGCCCCATTGATGCATCGTGTGCTCGAGCCCGATGCCGGGATCGAGGAACCACTTCCAGGCGGTGCCGGTGACGATGAAGGAGAGCGCCATCGGATAGAGATAGATCGGGCGCAGCACGCCCTCGGCGCGGATCTTCTGATCGAGGAGGATGGCGAGGCCAAGCCCCAGCACCGAGCAGATGATGATATAGAGCGAGCCGAAGATGGCGAGATTGCCGAGCGCCCGCCACCAATGCGGCAGCGCCCAGAGCTTCGAATAATTCTCAAAGCCGACCAAGCCGAAGGACGGAAGCATCTTCGAGTCGGTGAAGGACAGATAGCCCGTGAACAGGATGAAGCCATAGACGAAGATCAGGACGGCTGCGAAGCTCGGCGCCAGCACGATGCGCGGCAGGAGCTCCTGGAGATAATTTCTCGCTGACGGGGCTGCGGCAGCATGAACTGTGGCTTCAGCCATCTCTCAACATTCCTCAACCCTATCCATTTTCCGTCATCCCGGCAAAAGCCGGGATCCTCTGAATTCTTTCCGAACGAGTAACGCTGCCCGCCTTGCACCCATTCAATGGATCCCGGCTTTCGCCGGGATGACGGACTGGGCGGAGCGTGCGCCGGGTCCTTTAGATGATGAAACTTTGCCCGCTTTTGCTGAAAGACTCCAGAGAAAGAAAAGCCCCGGTGTCTCCGCCGGGGCCTTTCCTATCCACGCGAAAGCCCTTACTTCGCTGCGGCGATGGCAGCCGCGAGTTCCTTCGCGGCGGCTTCCGAATCGAGCTCGCCATTGAAGTGGCGGGTCACGACGTCATAGAGCGCGTTCTTGACCGCGGCGGGAGCGGCATAGCCATGCGCCATGGAGCCCATCAGGGAGCCCGAGGCAGCGGCTTCCGCCAGGTCCTTCATGCCCTTCTTACCGCAATCGTCGAAAGCGGTGTCAGGCACGTCGGTACGCGCCGGTACCGAGCCCTTGACCACATTGAAGGACGACTGGAAGGACGGACTCTCGATGGCGGAAGCCATTTCGAGCTGCGCCTTCTGCTTGTCCGCGCCGACCTTGAACATCATGAACATGTCGGAGTTGAAGGTGACCGCCCCTTGCGTGCCGGGGAAGCGGATGCAGACGAAGTCCTGACCCGGCTTCTGCTTCGCGTTCAAGAACTCGCCCTTGGCCCAGTCGCCCATGAATTGCAGCCCGGCCTTGCCCTCGATCACCATCGAGGAAGCAAGATTCCAGTCACGGCCGGAGAAATTGTCGTCGACATAGGTGCGCAATTTCGCCATGCGGTCGAAGGCTTCCTTCATCTTGGGCGAGGCCAGGGTCTCGGGGTCGAGATCGATCATCGCCTTCTTGTAGAAGTCGTTGCCGAAGGAGAGCACGACGGAATCGAAGATCGTCGCATCCTGCCAGGGCTGGCCACCATGGGCGACCGGTATCAAACCGGCAGCCTTGAACTTGTCGAGCAAAGCGATGAGTTCGTCCCAGCTTTCCGGCGCCTTGCCGCCCGCGGCATCGAGCGCCTTCTTGTTGATCCACACCCAGTTGGTCGAGTGGACATTCACTGGTGCCGCGATCCACTTGCCGTCATATTTGGCGAAGGCCTGCAGTGCTGTCGGAATGACCTTGTCCCAGCCTTCCTTGTCGGCGACCGGGCCTAGATCGGCGCCAACACCCTGCTTGGCCCAGTCGGTGATGTCGAAGCCAAGCATTTGCATGGCGGTCGGCGGATTGCCGGCTGTGAAGCGGGCGCGCAGGGCAGTCATTGCCTGCTCGCCGCCGCCGCCCGCGACCGGATTGTCCTGCCAGGTGACCCCTTTGGCCTCGAGGTCTTTCTTCAGCACGTTGAGCGCGGCTGCCTCGCCGCCCGATGTCCACCAGTGCATCACTTCCACCGTGTCGGCGGCGTGAGCGGCAAGAGCGAAGCCTGAGGCAAATACGCTGGTCAACAGCAATCTACGCAACATGAAATCCTCCCTAAGTTGCGACACGCATTCCGGCATCAGGGCGATGCCGGCCAATCAAATCGAAGCAATGAGCTTAAAGCTCGATTGCGCTTTCATCAGGGATAGTCTGCCCTGAGCTTTGCGCTAAGCGCCATCCTTGGCAAATGAATAGTCTCCTCCCTCGGCCTTACCTGGTTGTTTTTTGTTCCAGGACCTGCAAGGCGACCTGTAACGTTGCAGATTTTTCTTGTCAACAGAACGTTGAATCAATCTTATGTATTATAATTGGTTTTGTTGGACTGTTGACATGTTAGTCAGGGGACGGGATATGGTCCCCAGCGAAATTTCTGCAACGTTACAGATCCATGGACCGCCCTCGCAAACGTGCACAGGCCCTGAAAGCCGCCGGCCGACAACCGACGCTCAAGACGATCGCGGATCTCGCCGGCCTCGGCGTCACGACGGTCTCGCGGGCGCTGAAGGATGGGCCGGAACTTGCCATCGAGACCAAGGCCAGGGTGCGCGCCATCGCCGACAAGATCGGCTACCGGCCGCACCGTGCCGGCGTGCGCCTCAAGACCGGGCGCACTTTCGTGATCTCTCTCGTGCTCAACCAGGCCGATGATATGAGCGATTACGCCAGGCGACTGATCATGGGCATCAGCGAGGCGCTGCGCGGCACGCAGTATCATCTGCAGGTGCTGCCCCAGAATATCGACCAGGATCCGATCGATCCGGTGCGCTATATCGTCGAAACCGCGGCAGCCGACGGCCTCATCCTCACCCATTCGGAACCGCAGGATCTCCGGGTGAAGATGCTGCTCGAGCGCGATTTTCCGTTCATCACCTTCGGGCGGACCGAATTGGCGACGCCGCACCCCTTTATCGACACCGATAATTTCGACTTCACCTATCGCGCCACCCAGGCGCTCATCGCGCGCGGGCGCAAACGCATCGTCATCGTGCTGCCACCCAAACAATTCACCTATAGCGGCCATCAGCTCGGCGGCTATCGCCGTGCCTTGTTCGAAGCGGGCCTCACGCCGCGTGTCGCCCAGGGCGTCGATCTCTATTCGCCTGCCTTCACCCTGCGCTCCTATGCCAATGCGCTCGCGACCGGAAGCGATGCGCCGGATGGGATTATCTGCGGGTCGGAGATACAGGCGCTCGGCATGATCTTGGGTTTTCAGGAGGCGGGTTTCGTCATTGGCATGGATGTCGACATCGTCAACAAGAAGACCTCGGACAT
>VAZZ01000579.1 GCA_005884715.1 Alphaproteobacteria bacterium
GGAATCGCTGTTCGTCAATGCCTCCGCCTGGGGCCTGATGCTCACCGGGCGTTTCGTTCAGCTTGGCCAGGGCACTACCACCGATATCGGCGGCTACCTCAAGCGTCTCGTCTCGCGCTCGGGAGAGCCCTTCATCCGCAACGCGATGAAGCATGCGATGCGCATCATGGGCAAGCAATTCGTGCTTGGCCGCACCATCGAGGAGGCGCTCGACATAGCCAAGCCCCTCGAGGCGCAGAATTACCGCTTCTCCTTCGACATGCTGGGCGAGGCCGCCTTCACGGCGGAAGATGCGCGCCGTTATTTCGCGGCCTATGAAAATGCGCTCGCCGTGGTTGGCTCGCGCGCCGCTCCTTCGGGTCCCGATGGCATATTAGGCAAACCGTCGATCTCGGTGAAACTGTCGGCTCTGCATCCGCGCTATGAGGAGAAGCAGGAAGCCCGCATCATGGCCGAATTGCTTCCCCGCATCGTCGATCTCGCCCGCAAGGCCAACCGGCTCGATCTGTCGCTCGAGCTTTTCGGCAGGCTGGCGCATGAGCCTTCGCTCAAGGGCTGGAACGGTCTGGGCCTGGCCGTCCAGGCCTATGGCAAGCGCGCCAGGCCGGTCCTCCAGTGGCTGGCCGATCTCGCCAGCCAAAGCGGGCGCAAGCTCCCCGTCCGCCTCGTCAAGGGCGCCTATTGGGACACCGAGATCAAGCGCGCCCAGGAAGCCGGTCTCGAAACCTACTCGCTCTTCACCCGCAAAGTGTCGACCGATCTCTCCTATCTCACCTGCGCCAAATATCTTCTGTCGCGCCGCGACGTCTTCTATCCGCAATTCGCCACCCACAATGCCCATTCGCTCGCGGCGATCGCGGTGATGGCGGGCGATGACCGCTCTTACGAATTCCAGCGCCTGCATGGCATGGGCCAGGCGCTCTATGAGGAAGTGGCCCGCATCCCCAAGATGCGCCAGCCCTGCCGCATCTATGCGCCAGTCGGCAGCCACGAGGATCTCCTCGCTTATCTGGTGCGCCGGCTGCTCGAGAACGGCGCCAATACTTCCTTCGTCAACCGGCTGGCCGATGACGAGGCGCCCATTGGCGAGATCATTGCCGATCCGGTGGAGCAGGTTTCAGGCCTCAATTCCATCCCGCATCCGCGCATTCCCTTACCGCACGACATCTTCGCGCCGCGCATCAACTCGAAGGGCCATGCCTTCTGGGACGATGAAACACGCACGACAATGCTCTCCGCTATCGACAAGGTGCTAGCCAAGCCGGTGAACGTGGCGGCGTTGATCAGCGGCAAGTCCCGGAAATCGGGACCTGTCCGCCTGATAACCTCGCCGCATGACCGCATGGTGAAGATCGGCGAGGTCGTCGAAGCGGACGAGAAGAGCGTTGGCCAGGCGCTGGCTGATGCCGCCAAGGCCACGGCAAGCTGGAACGGCAAGGGCGGTGCGGCCCGCGCCAGCCTGCTCGAAAAGGCGGCCGATCTTTATGAGGCCAATACCCCCCGCTTCATGGCGCTCCTCATCCGCGAAGCCGGCAAGACATTGGACAATGCCCAGGCCGACTTGCGCGAGGCCGTCGATTTCCTGCGCTACTATGCCGAGCGTGCGGCCAAGGACTTCGAAGCACCGCAGCGGCTGCCGGGACCAACCGGTGAACTCAATGAGATATCGCTCAATGGCCGCGGCATCTTTGCCTGCATCAGCCCGTGGAATTTCCCGCTGGCGATCTTCACCGGCCAGGTCGCAGCCGCACTGGCTTCCGGCAACGCCGTCATCGCCAAGCCGGCTGAGCAGACGCCGCTCATTGCCCATGAGGCGGTGAAGCTGTTGCATGAAGCGGGCATCCCGCCCGACATCCTGCATTATCTGCCGGGCGATGGTGCGCGGATCGGCAAGATCCTTTTGGGCCATCCGGCTTTGTCGGGTGTCGCCTTCACCGGATCGAACGACACGGCGTCCATCATCAATCGCTCTTTGGCGGCGCGTGACGGGGCCATCCTGCCGTTCATTGCCGAAACCGGCGGCATGAATGCGATGATCGTCGATTCCTCCGCTCTGCCCGAACAGGCGGTGCGCGATGTCCTTGCTTCCGCCTTCGACAGCGCCGGCCAGCGCTGCTCGGCGGCCCGCGTCCTGTTCGTCCAGGAAGATGTGGCGGGAAGGATCATCCCGATGCTCGAGGGCGCCATGGCCGAGCTGACCATTGGCGATCCGATGGATTACGCGACCGATGTCGGTCCGGTGATCGATGATGACGCGAAGAAGATGCTGAACGAGCACAAGGCGCGCATGCGCAAGGAAGCAAAGACGATCCTCGACATGCAGTTACCGACCATTACCCAAGGAGGCACCTTCGTTTCCCCGGCTGCCTATGAAATCCCTTCGATCTCGGTCCTTAAGCGTGAGGTCTTCGGCCCCATCCTGCATGTCGTGCGCTTTGCCGGTGACCGTCTGGGCGAAGTCTGCGATCAGATCAATGCCACCGGCTTCGGCCTCACTCTCGGTCTTCACACCCGCATCGAAACGACCGTCGATGAAGTGCGCGCGCGCGTGCGCGTCGGCAACATGTATGTGAACCGCAACCAGATCGGCGCCGTCGTCGGCGCCCAGCCCTTTGGCGGCGAGGGCCTGTCCGGCACCGGACCAAAGGCCGGCGGCCCGCATTACCTCAACCGCTTCGCCACCGAGCGGGTCTGTTCGATCGACACGACCGCATCGGGCGGCAATGCCGCGCTGATGAGCATGGAATCGGGCGAACGGAGCCTTGAGTGACGAAGCCCGACTGCGACGTCGCCGTTCTGGGAGCGGGACTGGCGGGCGCCGCTGCAGCTTGCATCTGTTCCGATCACGGACTTTCGACGGTCGTTCTGGAAGCTCGCGATCGGGTCGGCGGACGCGGCTTCACCCGCAACTTTGCCGGCACCGCGGAGGCGCTTGAATTCGGTGGCAGCTGGATAGCGCCCTGGCATGACCGGATCCGCCGCTATGCCGAAAGAACTGGGATAACGCTGCGACCGACGCATCCGGTCATCGAGCATCGCTGGCATGACGGCGAAATGTTGCGCAAGGGTCTGCCGCCACCGGACCTGGCGCTGCAAGCCGTTAAGGAGCATGCGCTCCTCTATAAGGCGGGGAAGCCATTTCCCTGGACCGGACCCCTGACGCTCAACCAGTATCTCGAGCGCATCAAAGCTGACCCCGAGACCCGCGCTCATGTGCTGGCCTGGTGGACCATTTCAGGCAATGGCGATCCTGCATATATTTCGGCGAGCGAGTTCCTGTCGAGCTGCGCCTATGGCGATGGCTCGCCTGAAAGCATGATGACGGCGCTGCGCCATACGCTGGTGCCCGGTGTCGGTGTCCTGGCCGAGCGCATGATCGCGTCATCGAAAGCGCGCCTCGAGCTGAATGCGCCGGTTGCCTCAGTGAGCCAAAACAGCAATGGCGTGACCGTCACCTGCATGAACGGAACGATGGTCAAAGCGCGCGCCGCCATTTGCGCCATGCCGCTGAATGCGCTTCGGTTCGTGGAAT
>VAZZ01000578.1 GCA_005884715.1 Alphaproteobacteria bacterium
CGGCGGCAAAGCAAATGGGCCGCTTCGCAGCCCATTCGATCCTGGCGCATCTCAACAACAAGACGCCTGAGACGTTCAGATACCGCAATTATGGGAATCTCGCGACTATCGGCCGCAAAGCAGCAGTTGCGGATTTTGGTCGCTTTACCTTATCGGGATTTCTCGCTTGGTTGATCTGGGGCTTCGCCCATATCTGGTTCCTCATCGGTTTTCGCAACCGTCTTATCGTCTTCCTTGATTGGATCATGGCCTATTTAACCTTCGAGCGTGGCGCACGACTCATCACCGGTGGTGAAAACTGACGGCACGCCGCGCGTCGAACACCAGTAGCGTCTTGTGGCAGATGACGGGGCCAGCCTGATCCAGGAGGGAAAGCGATTCCAAGTCTGCGATGAAATTGCGCGACATAGGCCCCCGCTTGACCGCGTTCCTTACCGTTGCGACAAGGGCTATACATATGGTCGGGGGGATACGCGACAAATGGGCTGTATCAACAAGGTTTTGGTTTTCGGGGTCCTGGGGTTCAAGGCCGATGCAATCAAGGAGGTTGCTCGTGCAACCCCCGGCTGACGGCGTGCTCTGGGTCACTTTCTGGGGCGTCCGTGGCAGCATTCCGACGGCGGGTCCAGAATATCAGGCTACCGGCGGCAATACGGCTTGTGTCGAAATCCGCTGCGGCGCGCATGTCCTCCTGTTCGATGCTGGAACCGGCGTGCGCAAGGCCGGAATCGCTCTGGCGCGAGAGGGGGTTACAGCCTTCGACATCTTCCTCTCCCACAGCCACTATGATCATATCATTGGCCTGCCCTTCTTCGCGCCGTTGTTCGACCCCCAGGCGCACGGCACCATCTGGTCGGGGCATGCGCCGAGCGTGGCAACGACCCGGGGGATCGTCGAAGAATTGCTCCGTCCGCCATTCTTCCCCGCCAGTCCGACCATGTTTCGGGCAAGCATCGCGTATAAGGATTTCAAGGCAGGCGATATTATTCGGCCGGCCGCCGGGATCGCGATCGATACAGCACAGCTCGATCACCCGGGCGGCGTCATCGGCTATCGCGTGGCCTTTGGCGGCAGCGCTGTCGCTTATCTGACGGATACCGGCACGCGATCGGAAGACGCGAATAAGGCCGCTCTCAGATTGGCGGACAGAGCGGACATGGTCATCTATGACTGCATGTATACTGAAGAGGAGGCGCCCGGACGGGCGGAATTCGGCCACTCGACCTGGAAGCAGGGCGCTGAGCTTTGTAGGACGGCCAAAGCCAAGCGCCTGGCCATGTTCCATCACGCTCCTGACAGGGATGATGCGGAAGTGAGCGCACTCGAGACTGCTGCGCGCAGCGAATTTGCCGGCGCCTTTGCCGCCCGCGAGGGCATGCAATTCAGCTTCTCAGCGAAGGATGAACTACTTGGCGCCGTGGCCAGTCCGTCATGATGCGGCTTTGGCTGACGGTGTGCCAAAGAGGATCTTTCTCTCTTCATCGGAGGTCCTGCGGTCGCATGAGTAAGAGTCCTCTGTGCCGGCATAGGCCTTGATCACGGCCGGGCGTTTCGCAATCGTCTCAAACCAGCGCTTGAGATGCGGTAAGTCATCGAGCGCTTGACCGTGCCCCTTATGAGGGACGATCCAGGGATATGAGGCCATATCGGCGATCGAATAATCGCCGGCGATGAAAGCGCGGCCGGCGAGGCGCGTGTTCAGAACCTTGTAGAGGCGGGCCGTCTCGCGCGAATAACGGTCAATCGCGTAAGGGATCTTCTCCGGCGCATAGACATTGAAATGGCCGATCTGTCCGGCCATGGGGCCGAGACCGCCCACTTGCCAGAACAGCCATTTGATCACCT
>VAZZ01000580.1 GCA_005884715.1 Alphaproteobacteria bacterium
TATTATGGCTACTATGAGCCGTACTACTATTACAGGCCGCACTATTACCGGCCTGGCGTAGGGCTTTATTTCGGCATCCATTGATGTAACCAGCGATTGACGAGGGCCCGCATGGCGATGCCATACGGGCCCATAATGGCTGAGAGCGTGGTTCGGGAATAAACAAAAAAACCCGCATGGCTCGCCATGCGGGTTCTTTTTGGAAGTTGCAGCTGATTACTTGTTCAGCTCGGCATCCTCGGCATATTTGCCGTCGTGCCACTTGTACCAGACATATTTCGCGTTCTTGATGTCGCCCTTCTCATTCAGCGAAATGTCGCCAAGGACCGTCTTCAGCGTGTTGCCGGCGCGCAGCCATGCGGCGAGCTTCTTGTTGTCGTCAGCGCTACCTGCCGCAGCGACGGCCTGCTGATAGGCTTGGATCGCCGCATAGGTGTAAAGCGTGTAGCCCTCGGGATTATATCCCGATGCCTTGAACTTCTCGACAACCGCCTTGGCAGACTCGAACTTCTGCGGGTCGGGCGCAAAGGTCATGATGGTGCCTTCGCCGGCCGGACCAGTGATGGTCCAGAACTCATCAGTGACGAACGCATCGCCCGAGATCATGAGAGCCTGCGAGCCTTGTTCACGCAGTTGGCGGAGAATGAGACCGCCTTCCGTGTGATAGCCGCCGACATAGACGACATCGATCTGGGCTTCCTTCAGCTTCGATACTAGCGCGGTGTAGTCCTTCTCACCGGCTGTATAGGACTCGTTCATGGCCTCCTTGCCACCGGCCGCGTTCAGTGCCTTGCGGGTTTCATCCGCCAGGCCTTTGCCATAGGCCGTCTTGTCGTCGATGATGGCGATCTTCTTGCCCTTGTAGTTCTTGGCCAGGAAGGCGCCGGCGACAAGGCCCTGGGCATCGTCACGGCCGCAAACACGCGCCACGTTCCAGCCGCCCTCGTCGGTGAACTTCGGGTTCGTCGAAGCAGGCGTAATCTGCAGGATGCCTTCCTCTTCATAAACCTTGGAAGCCGGGATCGAGGAGCCCGAGCAGAAATGGCCGGCGATGAATTTCACACCCTTCGAGGCCATCTGGTTCGCAACAGCAACGGCCTGCTTCGGGTCGCAGGCGTCGTCGCCCACTTCCAGCACGACCTTTTCGCCATTGATGCCGCCGGCGGCATTGATATCGGCGACCGCCATTTCGGCGCCCTTCTTCATCTGCTCACCGAAGGCCGCATACTGCCCGGTGATCGGGCCGACTGTGGCGATCGTGATATCGGCCCAGGCCGTCGTGGCGGCGAGAGCCGTCGCGAAGCCTACGGCGACGCCCGATAATACAAACTTCTTCATCTGGTTCTCCCTTGGGGTAATGACCTTGATCGGTCTTTCGGGGGTTACACACCCCTTGAGCCTATCTTTGCTCAAATGGGTGCGATTGGAAAGGGCCATGCGCATAGGCATTTTCCCTTGATCCAAACTCATGGAGCTCCCTTGGCCCTCCAGCTGAAGGGGCTCGAACGCTCGTAAAGCCAGGGATACTGGCTGGTCATCTGGTGCACGCGGGTCAGCCGGTAGCCGAGCCCGGCCGCCGCGACAAGCACCAGCGTGTCGGTGATGAAATAATGCAGGCTCAATATGTCGCCGTTGAACAGCGCATAGTGAAAGAACCGTAAAGCGAAGCCCAGCGGGATCATGTAGAGAACGGCAAAGGGCCAGGGGCGCCATTTGGAGGCGAGGGCCCGGCCGGCGAGAAACGCCGCACCGCCGCCGATCACCACCGTCATGATGAAGAATATCCAGGGGCTGTTGTCCTCGACGAAGAGAGACATTTCCGTTTCCTTAATGAGCTCCGCCTTCGAGATAGGCAGCGCGTATTTCCGGGCGGGCGAGGAGCTCACTGCCGGTACCTGACATGGTAATGCGGCCATTCACCATGACATAGGCGCGATGGGCGAGCCTCAACGCATGGAATGCATTCTGCTCGACCAGAAACACCGTCAGGCCCTGGCTGGCATTCAGATCGCGAATGACCTGGAATATCTGCTTCACGATGAGAGGCGCCAGTCCGAGGGAGGGCTCATCGAGGAGCAGCAGGCGGGGGCGCGCCATCAAAGCGCGGGCTATGGCCAGCATCTGCTGCTCGCCGCCGGAAAGCGTACCGCCGCGCTGGCCCTGGCGCTTTTCGAGAATAGGAAAAATCTTGAAGGCGCGACTGAGATCCTCCGCGAAGTGCCGCTGATCGCTGACGGCGGCACCCATCTGAAGATTTTCCAGGACCGTCATGCGCGGAAAGATGCGCCGGCCCTCGGGCGACTGGGCGATGCCGCGCCGGACGATCGCATGGGTCGGGCTTTGCGTGATGTCGTCACCGTCGAAATTGATCGATCCGGTGCGGCAGCGCGGCGTTCCGCAAATGGTCATCATTAGCGTGGACTTGCCGGCGCCATTCGATCCGATGAGCGTGACGATCTCGCCTTCATTGACATCAAGATCGATGCCCCTGAGCGCCTGGATCTTGCCATAGAAGGTCTCGACGCCGCGAACGGTGAGGAGGGGCTTCGCCATCAGCGGCCTCCCCGCTTGCCCGAAGCGGGCTTCTCCTGTTCCACCCGCTGGAGCGCTTCGGTAATGAGCTTCCCGGCAATCGGCGGGGCCTCTTCCTCATCGACGCCCAGATAGGCGGCGATCACCGCCGGATCGGTCCTCACTGCGGCAGGGGTGCCGTCGGCGATCTTCTGGCCATAATCGAGGACCACCACATGGTCGGAAATCTCCATGACCACCCTCATGTCATGCTCGATCAGCAGAATGCCGATGCCCTGGTCCTTGCGGATCGACAGAAGCAGCTTGTTGAGATCGTCAGATTCACGCGGATTGAGGCCGGCGGCGGGTTCATCGAGACAGAGCAGCTTGGGCCCGGTGCACATGGCGCGCGCAATCTCGAGCCGGCGCTGGGCGCCATAGGGCAGGTCACCTGCCGGATCATCGGCACGGTCGGTGAGATGGATCTTGTCCAGCCAGTATTTGGATTTCTCGACCGCTTGCTTTTCGGCCCGGCCATAGCCGCCAATACCGAGAATGCCGGCGACGGTATAACCGGACGCGCGCATCAGGGTATTGTGCTGGGCGACGACGAGATTTTCCAGAACCGTCATGCCGGCGAACAGGCGGATATTCTGGAAGGTACGCGCCACTTTGGCGTGTTGCGCTATGCGGAAGTCGTCCATGCGCTCAAGGATGAATTCTTTGCCATCCTCATGACGCATCACGATCATGCCTTCGGTCGGCTTGTAGAAGCCGGTGAGGCAGTTGAAGACGGTGGTCTTGCCCGCACCATTGGGGCCGATCAGAGCGGTGATGTCATTGAGCCCGACATTGAAGGAAAGATCGTCGATGGCGAGGAGGCCGCCAAAGCGCATGGTGACGCGATCCACGCGAAGCACGGGATTGTTGTGCCAGTTCACCATTTCAGCCATGTCCCTGCGCGACGAGATCCACGGAAACCGCCTTCTTCTCTTTCAGGAAGATGGAAGGATTTCGCTTGGTGACGAGGCCGCGCGGGCGCCAGCGCATGATCAGCACCATGGCGATGCCGACCGCCAGCATGCGGTACTGGGTGGGATCGAATCCCGCCGGCATGATGGCCTTGAGGAAAGCCATCTCGCGGAAAACCTCGAAGGCGCCGATCACCACGATAGCGGCGATGACGACGCCGATCTGCGAGCCAAGACCGCCGAGCACAACGATGGCGAGAATGATAGCCGATTCCATGAAGACGAAGGATTCAGGCGATACGAAACCCTGCCTGGTGGCGAAAAAGGAACCGGCGAAACCACCGAACATCGCGCCCATGGCGAAGGCGGTGAGCTTGGTGCTGGTCGTGTTGATGCCAAGCGATCGGCAGGCGATCTCATCCTCGCGCAACGCCTCCCAGGCGCGCCCGATCGGCAGCTTGCGCAGCCGCAGCGTCACGAAGTTGGTGATGAGCGCCATGACAAGAATTACATAGTAGAGAAAGATGATGCGCTGCAGAGGCGCGTAGGTCAGGCCGAAGGTCGCGGCAAAACCCTTATCATCATTGGTGAAGGGAATGCCGAAAAAGCTCGGCCGCGGAATGCCCGAAATGCCATTGGGACCATTGGTGAAGGAGTACCAGTTGACGAGGATGGTACGGATGATCTCGCCGAAGGCGAGCGTCACGATCGCCAGATAATCACCGCGCAGGCGCAGGACCGGAAAGCCGAGGATCAGGCCCCAGCAGGCGGCAAGCAGACCGGCGAGCGGCAGAACCAGCCAGAAGGTCCATGGCGTGACGGCATCGCCGAACCAGAGCGGAAAATAGACGGTCGAAAGCAGCGCGTAAGAATAGGCGCCAACCGCGTAGAAGGCGACGTAACCGAGATCGAGCAGGCCGGCGAGGCCGACGACGATATTGAGACCCCAGCCCAGCATGATGTAGGTCAGCATCAGGATCGCCAGATCGACAATGCGGCGATCGACGCCGGGGATGAAGGGCAGGATGATGGCGGCGCCCAGCATCACAACGCCGACATATTTGCCGAAAGGCTCGAGGGTCCGAGCCAGATGCGATTGGACGCCTTTCGCCTGCGCCACCTCATTGGCGCCGGAAACCAGAAGCCAGATACCCGACAGGAGCGCGAAGACACCAAAGGCGACGAACCAGGCAGGCAAACTCTCATGGATCTGGGCGAGGAAGCCCAAAGGCGCATCCATGGTGAACATGCCGATGAGAATGGCCACGACCCCAACGGCAATGGCTCCCCATCCCCAGCGCTTGACATGCTGCGGCGTCACCCAGCCCGGCCGGTTCCAGACGAGCAGGTGAAGCAGGAAGCGTCCAATGGTGATGATGGCAACGAGGGCGATAACCGTGCCCCAGCGATATTCGAGGACGAGGCCGCCTTGCGGCGCGCTGGCATTCATGCCGACGATCGGACCGATGATCGCCAGCGCGATCAGGGCGGTGATGGCGGTATCGATGAGGATGCGCCCATAATCCGGGCCAGTTGGCTGCCGCTGATCGGGGGCTTTCACGGCGCCTTGTCCCTTTTGTTTTTGTGCGGGTTGCGAAGGCGCCATGGTCAGACTTTCTCCACTTCCGGTTTGCCCAGAAGCCCTTGCGGCAGGAAGATAAGCACGACGGCCAACATCGCGAAGGCGGCGACGTCCTTGTATTCGACCGAGAAATAGGCCGACCAGAACACTTCGATGAGACCGATGACGAGGCCGCCGAGCATGGCGCCGGGGATCGAGCCAATGCCGCCCAGGACCGCCGCGGTGAAGGCCTTAACACCGGCGAGGAAGCCGATATAGAAGTCGATCACGCCGTAGCGCAGGAAGAACATCAGGCCCGCCACCGCGGCGAGCGCCGCGCCCATGATGAAAGTGATCGAGATCGTCTTGTTGACGTCGATGCCGACGAGCGATGCCATCTTCATGTCCTGCTCGCAGGAGCGCTGGGCGCGCCCGAGCGAGGTGCGGGTGATGAGGGCGGTGAACAGAACCATCAAGGCGAGGGTTGTCAGGATGATGATGATCTGGATACTGGACAGGCGGACGACGAATTCGCCGAGTTCGGTCTTGCGGTGCATGAGTTCGATGCCGCCGCTGATCAAAGGCTGCATCGGCTTGGGCCTTCCACCCTGGGCGATGCGGACGAATTCCTGAAGGACGATGGACATGCCGATGGCCGAAATGAGGGGCGCCAGGCGGAACGAACCCCTGAGCGGTCGATAGGCGACGCGCTCGACCGTCCAGTTATAGGCTGAGGCCAGAATCATTGCGATGGCGAGGACGAGAATGAGCGCCAGGATGAGGAGGGCGAAGCTCGCCGAAGCGGTGAGGCCTATGGCCAGGATGGCGATAAGGGAAATAAAGGCACCGACCATAAAAATATCGCCATGGGCGAAATTGATCATGCCGATGATACCGTAAACCATCGTGTAACCGATGGCGATCAGACCATAAATCGAGCCAAGCGTAATGCCGTTTATGAGCTGCTCGAGGAAATATTCCATGAGCCTCCCCTGTGCCTCTTTCCTCACCCATCTTTTGTTCTTAATTTTGGTCCAGCTTCTGTCCGTCTGGCTCTGCGATCCTTAAACACATCATATTGGAAAGACAAGCAGTTGCTCAAAAAACCATCAAACCGGCGAAAGCCATGTCAAAAATGGCGAAATATTTCGTAACGAATTAGTTCGCCGAAATATCTTGTCGTCTGTCAGTAGTGTTCCGATCTAGTAAGTTTATATCATTTACATCCAACCCCAAACAGATTATCAAACCTTCCATGTTGCGCCGCATCATATATCTCTTGCTTGTGCTTATCATCTTCGGCG
>VAZZ01000104.1 GCA_005884715.1 Alphaproteobacteria bacterium
AACAACCGGCTCATCCCCAATGCGATGGAGCCGCGGGCCGCCATCGGCTCTTGGGATGCCGGCAGCGACCATTATACGCTCTACACGACGAGCCAGAACCCGCATGTGGCGCGCCTCGTGATCTCGGCCTTCCATGGCCTGGCGCCTGAGCACAAATTGCGCGTCATCGCGCCCGATGTCGGCGGCGGCTTCGGCTCGAAGATCTTCATCTATGCCGAGGAGGTCGTCTGCGTATGGGCCTCGAAGCGCATCGGCGGACGGCCGGTCAAATGGACGGCGGAGCGCACCGAAAGCTTCCTCGCCGACGCGCATGGCCGCGATCATGTGACCCATGCCGAACTCGCGATGGATGCCCAGGGGCATATTCTTGGCCTCAGATGTCACACGATCGCCGGCATGGGCGCCTATCTCTCGACCTTCGCCTCCTGCGTGCCGACCTATCTCTATGCGACGCTGCTGTCGGGCCAATATGCCATCCCGGCGATCTATGCCGAGGTGGACGCGGTCTACACCAACACGGCACCGGTTGACGCCTATCGCGGTGCCGGCCGTCCGGAAGCGACCTATGTGGTCGAACGCATCGTCGAGACGGCGGCGCGCGAGATGAAGATCGATCCGGCGGAATTCCGCCGGCGCAATTTCATCAAATCCTTCCCGCATCAGACCCCGGTCATCATGACATATGATGCCGGCGACTATGATGCCTCGCTGCAGAAGGCGCTGGATATCGCCGACTACAAGGGCTTCGCTGAACGCAAGGCACAGTCGGCCAAGAAGGGCAAATTGCGCGGCATCGGCTTCGCCAACTATATCGAAGCCTGCGGCATCGCGCCCTCGGCGGCGGTCGGCTCGCTCGGCGCCGGCGTCGGCTTGTGGGAATCGGCCGAAGTCAGGGTCAATCCAGTCGGCACGGTCGAAATCCTCACGGGCTCGCACAGCCACGGTCAGGGCCACGAGACGACCTTCGCCCAACTCGTATCGGATCGCCTCGGTGTCGATATCAACACAGTCGCGATCGTCCATGGCGACACCGACAAGGTGCAGTTCGGCATGGGCACCTATGGCTCGCGCTCGGGTGCCGTCGGCATGACGGCGATCGCCAAGGCGCTCGACAAGGTCGAGGCCAAGGCGAAGAAGGTCGCCGCCCATGTGATGGAAGCGGCCGAGGGCGACATCGAGTTCAAGAACGGCACGTTCTCGGTCAAGGGCACCGACAAGAAGATGGCATTCGGCGAAGTGGCGCTTGCCGGCTATGTGGCGCACAAATTCCCGACCTCGGAAATCGAGCCCGGCCTCAAGGAAAGCGCCTTCCACGACCCGACCAACTTCACCTTCCCGGCCGGCTGCCATATCTGCGAAGTCGAGATCGACCGTGATACCGGCGTCACCGAGATCGTAAACTGGGTGGCGGTCGATGATTTCGGCACCCTCATCAATCCGATGATCGTCGAGGGCCAGGTGCATGGCGGCATCACCCAGGGCATCGGCCAGGCACTGACCGAGGGCTGCGTCTATGACACGGAATCGGGCCAGCTCCTGACCGGTTCCTATATGGACTACTGCATGCCGCGGGCGAGCGATGTGCCATCCTTCAAGCTCGCCTTCACCGAAACCAAATGCCCGTCCAACCCGCTCGGCATGCGGTCATGAATGCAATGACCAATGCACTCAACGTCAAGGATCTTGCGATGCCGGTAAGCCCGCACACAGTGTGGAAGCTCTTGCATGCAACCAAGATGGCAGCGGAATAAGGGAGGCAACCCATGGAAAATTTCAACTATCACCGGCCCACCAAACCGGCTGACGCCGTGAAGATGATGAAGAAGGCGAAAGACGGCAAGTTCCTGTCGGGCGGCATGACGCTCTTGCCGACCATGAAGCAGGGGCTGGCATCGCCTACCGACATCATTGATCTCGGCGGTCTCAAGAATTCGGGCATCACGGCGGCCGCCGCCAAGGTGGTGGTGAAGGCAGGCACCGTGCATGCCGATGTCGCGTCCGACAAGGGCGTCAAGAAGGCCATACCGGCGCTGGCAGTGCTCGCCTCAGGCATCGGCGATCCGCATGTACGCAATCGCGGTACGATCGGCGGCTCGATCGCCAATAACGACCCGTCGGCGGATTATCCAGCCGCGGTGGTCGGTCTCAACGCCACGGTCATCACTTCGACGCGCAAGATCGCCGGCGACAAATTCTTCACCGACATGTTCTCGACCGCTCTCAAGGATGATGAGATCGTGACAGCGGTCGAATTCCCGGTGCCGAAGCGGGCAGCCTATGCGAAGTTCCCCAACCCGGCGTCACGCTATGCGATGGTGGGTGTCATGGTGGCGGAGCTCAAGGACGGATCGGTGCGCGTCGCAGTGACCGGTGCTGGCCCCAAGGTCTTCCGGGTGCCTGAAATGGAAAAGGCCCTCGAGGCGAAGTTCTCGCTCGATGCCATCGCTGGCATATCGGTCAAGCCCAAGGGCCTCAACAGCGATATCCATGCATCGCCCGAATACCGCGCCCATCTGGTCAATGTGCTGGCACGCCGGGCGGTGGCGGCGGCTAAGTAAATTTGGCGAAAGGTTTCTTTAGGCGGGGCCTGCATCATAGACATGCAGGCCCTTTGTTTTGGTAGAGCATGACACCCTCGACGCCGAGGCCGCCGGCGGTCACGAAATATCCCTGTTCGACTATGTGCTTCAGGACGCTGGCGGTAACGATATCGAGGGTGCTGAGGATATCGTGCTGGCCAATTGGGCAGGCTGGGACATATATGGCCGGCTTATGGTGGCGGCGGAGCGCCATTTGAAGATATATGACGTCGAACCAGGCCGGCGCCTGCCAAAACCGGTTAAAATCATCGATCTCGAAACGGTCATCTAGTCAGGATCCATCGAATGGACGCAAACAGCAAAGCGAACGGCTTGCCCGCTTCGATCGATGCCGTGGCCCAACTCCTCAGATCGCAAGGCTATATTGCCGACCGGGCACTCAGCACCGTCGTGTTCCTGGCGCTCAAAATGGGCCGGCCACTGTTTCTCGAAGGCGAGGCGGGCGTCGGCAAGACCGAGATCGCCAAAGTGCTGGCCGAGGCGCTCGGCCGCAGGCTCATCCGGCTGCAATGCTATGAGGGACTCGATGTGAATGCGGCGGTCTATGAATGGAATTACTCCGCCCAGATGATCGAGATCCGCCTCGCCGAGGCGGCAGGAGAACATGATCGCGAACGCCTGGGCCGTGACATCTTCTCGGAACGCTTCCTCACCAAGCGTCCTTTGCTGCAGGCGCTCGAAGCGGCAAAGGATGCGGCTCCGGTCCTCCTCATCGATGAACTCGACCGCACCGATGAGGCCTTCGAAGCCTTCCTTCTCGAAATCCTGTCGGATTTCCAGGTGACGATCCCGGAGCTTGGCACGATCACAGCGCAGGAGCCGCCGATCGTCGTCATCACCTCCAATCGCACGCGCGAAGTGCATGATGCGCTGAAACGACGTTGCCTCTATCATTGGGTCGGCTATCCCGATGCCGAGCGCGAGATCGCGATCATCAAGGCGAGACGGCCCGAGGCGCCGGCGGCACTTGCTCGAGAAGTGGTAGGCTTCGTCCAGGCACTGCGCCAGGGCGAGCTCTACAAGGCCCCCGGCGTCGCCGAAACGCTCGATTGGGTCTCGGCACTGCACGAGCTCGATGCGGTCTCGCTCGATCCCCAGACGGTCAATGATACTCTGGGGGTGCTGCTCAAGTACCAGGACGATATCGTCCGCATGGAGGGATCGGAAGCCAAGCGCATTCTCGACCAGATCAAAGCCGAGATCGGGGCGATGTCGAGGACCTGATGGACCGGCATCAAGCAATTCCGGGAGGTGCTTCGCCGTCGGGCCGGCTTGCCCTCAATATCATGCATTTTGCCCGCGTCCTGCGCGAGGCGGGCCTGCCGGTCGGGCCCGGCCAGGTGATCGACGCGCTCGATGCGGCGCAAGCCGGCTCGCTCGGATCGCGCGAGGATTTCTACTGGACGCTGCATGCCGTCTTCGTGAAGCGGCGCGAGCACAAGGAGATCTTCGATCAGGCTTTCCATGTCTTCTGGAAGAAACCGAAGATGCTGGAACAGCTGATGCAGCTGATGTTCCAGCAGATCACGCGGCCCGCTGATGAGAAGGCCAAGCAGGCCGGCTTCCGGCGCCTCGCCGAAGCGATGTTCGACAAGGTGGAAAGCCAGAGCCGGCGCGAGGAGAAACCGGGGGCGCTTGATTTCGACGCGACTTTCTCGCATTCAGCCCTGGAAGTCCTGCGCGCCAAGGATTTCGAGCAGATGACGGTCGCCGAGCAGGCACAGGCGCGCCTTGCCATCGAACGCCTCAGGATACACCGGCTCGAGATGCGGACGCGGCGTTTCCGGCCGTTTCATTCAGGCGAGCGTGTCGATCTGAGGCGCACGCTAAAGGGTTCGCTCAGGGCCGGCGGCCATCTCATCGATCTGGCGAAGCGGGAGCGGCAATGGCGCGAACCGCCGCTGGTCGTGCTCTGCGACATTTCCGGCTCGTGCTCGAACTACAGTCGCATGTTCCTGCATTTCCTGCATGGACTGATGAACGACCGCGAGCGCGTCTCGGTGTTCCTGTTCGGCACCAGGCTCACCAATATCTCGCGCGAGCTGAAGCGGCGCGATGTCGATGAAGCGATGATGAAAGTCTCGTCCGCTGTGAAGGACTGGTCGGGCGGTACGCGCATCGGCAGCGCGCTGAAGGAATTCAACTACAAATGGGCCAGGCGCGTCCTGACGCAAGGTGCCCATGTGCTGTTGATGACCGACGGGCTCGACCGTGAGGATGTGGCACTCCTGGAAGCGGAAATGGCGCGGCTGAGGCGGTCGGCCCGGCGCATCATCTGGCTCAATCCCTTGCTGCGCTACCAGGGTTTCGAGGCGCGCGCCGCTGGAATTCGCGCGATGATGCCCTATATCGATGAATTCAGGCCGGTTCATTCGCTCGAAAGCCTTGCCGACCTGGCAGGTGCGCTTGCGGCACCCAGGCGCGCGGAGCATGATCCCCAGTCATGGCTCAAGGCAGGTTAGGTCAGGAGATTTATTATGGCAGGCACCGATCCCACCATCCTCGATCAGGCGGCGCAATGGCTGAAGGACGGGCGGCAAGTGGCACTGGCGACGGTCATCGAAACCTGGGGCTCGGCCCCGCAGCCGGTCGGAAGCCAGCTCGCCATTGACGGTGAGGGCAACTTCATCGGTTCGGTCTCCGGCGGCTGCGTCGAAGGAGCTGTCGTCACCGAAGCCATCGACGTCATCGGATCGGGCAAGGCGAAGACGCTGGCTTTCGGCGTCGCCGATGAAACCGCCTGGAAAGTCGGTCTTGCCTGCGGCGGCAAGATCCGAGTTTATGTGGAACCGCTCGGGGCATGACGCCTGAGATCTTCCAGCAGATCATGGATGCGAGAGCGCAGCGCAAGGCGGTAGCGCTCGTCACCGCGCTCGATTCCGGCAAGCAGCGCGTGGTGGCGCGCGATCATGCAGCCGATGACATACTGGCCCAGGTGCTGGACGAGGCCTTCCGTTTCGACCGCAGCGGCGTGCACAAGATCCCGGAAGGCGAGTTCTTCGTTCATATCCACAATCCGCCGTTGCGCCTCATCATCATTGGCGCCGTCCATATCGCCCAGTCGCTGATCCCGATCGCCAGGGCGACAGGATATGACATTGTGGTCATCCCCGATGTCACCCTTCATGGCGAATGGCCCGACGAGATCCTGCCCGGGCTCGGCCTCGATCAGCGCTCCGCCATGGTGGCGCTCACCCATGATCCGAAGATCGATGATCCCTCGCTGCAATTGGCGCTCAAATCCAAAATCTTCTATATCGGCGCTTTGGGATCGAAGAAGACGCAAGCCTCACGCGTCCAGCGCCTCAGCGCGGCAGGCTTTTCGAAGACCGATATCGCGCGCATTCATGGTCCGATCGGCATCGATATCGGCGCACAAGGAGCGCCCGAGATCGCCATCGCGATCATGGCGGAGCTGACGCGGGTTCTGCGGTTGGGAAGCTGAGACAATGAAATTCGGCGAGATTGCGGTTGCAGCGGCCGAAGGAGCGATCCTCGCCCATTCGGTCAAGCACATGACCGGAATATTCAAGAAGGGCCGGGTGCTCACGGGTGCCGATGTCGCTCAGTTGCAAGAGAGCGGTGTCACGCAGGTGTTCGCCGCACGCCTCGGCGATGATGATGTCCAGGAGGACCGGGCCGCCGCGGCCGTGGCGAAAGCCATAGCAGGCGAGGGGACTGTGGTGCAGGCACCCTTCACCGGCCGCGCCAATCTTCATGCGCGCCATCGTGGCCTCGTGGTGCTCGACCAGGAGCGCGTGAAGGAATTCAACCGGGTGCATGAAAGCCTGACCCTTGCGACATCGGGCTCCTTCGAGACATTCCCTTTGCGGTTCCGCGCGACATGCTGGAAGAAGCGCTCAGCGTCATCGGGGCCGATCCGCTTATCCGGGTCGAAAGCTTCAAGCACCGCAAAGCGGGCCTCATCATCACCAGGCTGCCGCAGACCAAGACGTCGCTGATCGCCAAGTCCGAAACCGCGATCCGTGAACGTATCGCCGATCTCGAAGGCGAACTCGCCGAGGTGCTCATCGTAGATCACGCGGTGGTGCCGGTGAGCGCTGCCGTATCAAAGCTTCACGCCAAAGGCTTCAATCCGATCCTGATCTTCGGCGCCTCGGCGATCGTCGATCGCGGCGATGTCATCCCTGCCGCCGTCGAACAGGCGCAAGGCGAGGTCGTGCATCTTGGCATGCCGGTGGATCCCGGCAATCTCATGATGTTCGGCAGGCTCGAAGGCGCAGCGGTGATCGGCGTGCCATCTTGCGCGCGCTCGCCGAAGCTCAATGGCTTCGACTGGGTTCTGGCGCGCATCATGGCAGGCCTGCATGTCTCGGGGCAGGACATCATGGATATGGGAGCGGGTGGTCTCCTCAAGGAAATCCCATCGCGGCCCACGCCGCGCGAAGGCCGCGAGGCCAAGCCGCAAACAGCGCCGAAGATCGCCGGCATAATATTGGCGGCCGGCCAGTCCACCCGCATGGGGGCGAACAAGCTTCTCGCCACGATCGAGGACCGGCCCATGATCCGGATGACGGCCGAAGCGCTGCTTGCCTCTTCGGCAGGCCCGGTCCTGGTGGTGACGGGCCATGAGCGCCAGCGCGTCGAAGCGGCGCTCAAGGGGCTCAACGTCCAATTCATCGACAATCCCGCCTATGCCTCGGGCCTCGCAAGCTCGCTCAAAGCCGGGCTCGCCGCGCTGCCCGCCGATGCGGATGGCGTGGTAGTGGCGCTGGGCGACATGCCATTGGTTGCCGGGCGCCATGTCAACCGGCTCATCGCTGCTTTCAGTCCGGCCGAGCACCGCACCATCATCGTGCCGGTCCATGCCGGTGAACACGGCAATCCGGTCCTGTGGGGACGCCAGCATTTCGAGGAGATGCTGAGCCTTGATGGCGACCGCGGTGCCAAGGCCCTCATGGAAAAGCACGAGGACCAAATCACCGAGATCGCCATGCGCTCCGATGCCGTACTGGCGGATTTCGATACGCCGGAAGCGCTGGCCAGGCTCAAGCCCAACCCATAACCGAGAGAAACTGGAATGATCGAACTGCCTTTCGCGCGCGCGGAATATGAGCAGCGTCTGAAGAAGATCAGGACCGAAATGCAAAAACGCGGCCTCGACCTCCTGATCGTCAACGACATCGCCAATCAGCATTATATCACGGGCTATGACGGCTGGTCGTTCTATACGCCGCAGGTCGTGCTGGTACCGATCGAGGATGCAGAACCCGTCTGGATAGGCCGCGCCATGGACGCGGCGGGCGGTCTCCTGACCGCATGGATGAAACCTGAGAATATCG
>VAZZ01000581.1 GCA_005884715.1 Alphaproteobacteria bacterium
CATCCCCTTTGTATTCAGCCGGAAAATCGGCGCCTTCGTAGAAGGCGATGCCGAGCGGCGCCGAATGCGCCTGTATGAGCACATCGGGTAGTGTCACCTTTCCCGCGAGATCCTTGCGGGCGCCCTTGAGCCGCGGATCCTCATGACTGCCGATATAATACCAGGGCCAGCCGTAGAAGCTGCCTTCGCGCACCTCGGTCGCATATTCGAAGGGCACATTGTCACCGAGCTCGTCGCGCTCATTGACGACACACCACAGATGGCCGGTTGCAGGCTGGATGGTCAGGCCGGAACAGTTGCGCAGGCCCGTGGCGAAGGTTTTTTCGTTCCGCCCGTCGGGATCAAAGGTCAGAACATCGGCACGCCCTTCTTCGGTGCCCCAAGTCGCGCCCACCGGATGGCTTTTGTTCCAGGCCTCGAGTCCGCCTCCGGGGGGCCGTGGAAGCATGTCGAGCGCCATATTCGATCCTGAGCCAACCGACAGATAGAGGGTCTTTCCATCGGGCGAGAAGGCGATGTCGCGCGTCCAGTGATGGACTTCGGGAATGTGATCGATGATGATCTGCGGTTCGCCTGACGCCTTGAGATCCCCCACCTTATAGGCAAAGCGCACGACGCTGTTGCTGTTGGCTATGTAGATCCACTTCGGCTCTGGCCCTGGCGGGTAGAAGGCGATGCCATAGGGCTTGTGCAATCCCGTGGCGAAGACTTCGGACTGTGCGGGCTTGGCGGCGCCTTCGGTCATTCGATAAACCCGGACCTCGTCCGCTTTGCTATTGGCGACGAACATATCGCCAT
>VAZZ01000582.1 GCA_005884715.1 Alphaproteobacteria bacterium
CATCAATTTCACCCGGCCCTATTATGTCGAAGGCATAGCGCTGCTCACCCGCCCCGAT
The DNA here is from genome assembly GCA_005884715.1 of Alphaproteobacteria bacterium. Classification (GTDB taxonomy): domain Bacteria; phylum Pseudomonadota; class Alphaproteobacteria; order Rhizobiales; family Aestuariivirgaceae; genus Taklimakanibacter. The sequence continues at coordinate 59 of VAZZ01000582.1, forward strand.
GCGGCCAACAAGACCTTTGATGCGCTGCTCAAGGGCGGCAAGGATACCAAGGTCTCGATCCTGCAGAATGTCGGGGCCGAGGAGAATGTGCATACGATTCTCCCCGAGGCGCAGGTCCTGCAAGTGGACACGCAGGCCAATGTCATCCAGGCGCTCGATTCCAAGCGCGCCGATGCGGCGGCGGTCGATCTCTCGACAGTGCGCTGGATGGTGGCCAAAACTCCCGACCGTTATGCCGACAGCGGCAAGAGCTGGCAGAACCAGCTTTACGGGGCCGGCGTGAAGCAGGGCGATCTCGATTGGCTGACCTTCGTCAATACCTGCTTCAACGTGGCGATGTATGGAAATGATTCGGCCGTCTATGACAAAGCCTTCAAGGAATATTTCGGCGTCGACTTGCCGGCGCGGGTGACAGGCTTCCCGTCCATCTGAGATTGAAGATAAGGCCGCCAGTGTGGTGGTTCAGAAATTTCCCACAGTGCTGCCTTCGGGATTTTGGGGAATTTCTGAACCGAAACCATACTAGAATCATAGGATTTTCTAGTGTCCTTTCGAATCCGAAGTTCGTTCGGAGGTGCTTTCAGATGATGCGAACTTCGGATTCGGGACACTAGATGGGCTATGTACTCAATTTCACCCTGATCTGGCGGCATTTCGACAAGCTATGGTCGGGGCTGATCCTCAGCCTCGAACTCGCCGTCCTGTCGATCGGGATCGGCTGCATCATCGGGCTGGCGCTCGCCATCCTCTATGTCTCGGGGGGACGTATCCTACGTTCGCTCATCGCGGCCTATGTCGAGGTGATCCGCAATGTCCCCCTCATTCTGCTGGTCTATCTCGTCTTCTATGGCATACCGACGGTCTTCGATTTCGCCTACAGCAACACCACCTCCTTCGTCGTGACCTTGTCGGCCTATGCCGGTGCCTATCTGGTCGAGGTGTTTCGTGCCGGCCTCGATGCCGTGCCGCGCGGCCTCATCGACGCCGGCAAGGCCATCGGGCTGACGCCATTCCAACGTCTCGTCCATGTCCGCCTGCCGACGATGCTGCGCATTGCCCTGCCGGCTCTGTCGAACACCTTCGTCTCCCTGTTCAAGGACACGTCCGTCGCCTCGGTTATCGCGGTGCCCGAACTCACTTACGGAGCGCAGTGGATCAACTTCAACACGTTCCGCATCATGGAAGTCTATCTGGTGGTCACGGGACTCTATCTCGTCACCGGCTACGCCATCCTCATCGGTTTGCGGGCGCTCGAGCGCCGCTACGCCATCGGGCGCTGACATGCTCGACCAGATTGCCTATGCCATACCCTTCCTGCTGCCCGGCCTTCTCGTCACGATTGAAGTGTCGCTGATAACGGTGGCGGTTTCGACCGTGATCGGCATCGTATTGGGGGTGGGTCTCGTCTATGGTCCTGCAGCCCTGCGTTGGCCAATCCGCGGCTTCAGCGACATTATTCGCGGCATCCCCATCCTGGTGCTCCTGTTCTTCGTCTATTACGGGCTGCCGCTGACGGGGCTCAACCTCCAGTCTTTCGCGGCCGCCGTGCTGGGGTTGACCATCTTCAAGATCGCCCAGGTGATCGAATATGTGAGGGGCGCCATCGAAACGGTGCCGCGCGGGCAGATGGACGCCGCCAAGGCGATCGGCCTGCCTTTTCACGAGCGGTTTTTTTATGTGATAGCACCACAGGCGGTGCGGCGGTTCCTGCCGCCCTGGCTCAATGGTGTCACCGATGCGGTCAAGGGTTCGGCCTTGATTTCGCTGCTTGGCGTCGGCGATCTGTTGTTCGGCATCCAGAAAGTGGTGGCGCGAACCTATGATCCTCTCGCTCTCTATTGCTTCGGCGCACTGCTCTATTTTGTGATGAACTACGCTCTGTCCATCGCCAGCCGCGCGCTCGAACGCCGCTTCAGTTACATCCGGGAATAGAGGAGCTCATGGCTGCGTCTTCATCTGCAACAACGCCGCTCTTGCGTGTTCGCGCCGTTCAGAAATCCTTTGGATCGACCCATGTACTGCGCGGCATCGATCTCGAAGTGGCGCGCGGCGAAGTGGTGTCGATCATCGGACCCTCAGGCGGCGGCAAGACGACATTGCTGCGCTGCGTCAATTTCCTCGAGCCTTATGACCAGGGTTCCATCGCCATCGACGGCGTCGAGGTGGGCTATCGTGGCGATGAGACGCGCAAGCGCCGCTCGGAACGCGATCTGGCCCGCATGCGCGCTGAAACCGGAATGGTGTTCCAGCTCTTCAACCTCTTTCCGCATCTGACGGCCCTTCAGAACATCACCTTGGGCCTGACGAAGGTGAGAGGCCTTGGCCGCGCGGAGGCTAAGGACAAGGCTATGCACTGGCTTGGCCGCGTTGGCCTTACCGACAAAGCCGACCGCCTGCCGTCCGAGCTTTCCGGCGGCCAGCAGCAGCGCGTCGGCATTGCGCGTGCGGTCGCGATGGAGCCTAAGATCCTGCTGCTCGACGAAATCACCTCAGCGCTCGATCCCGAGCTCATTGGCGAGGTGCTCGATGTCGTGCTGTCACTCGCGGCGGAAGGGATGACCATGCTCACAGTGACGCATGAGATCGGGTTTGCCCGCGATGCATCGCAGCGCATCGTCTTCATGGCCGAGGGCACCATCAGCGCCGAAGGGCCCCCCGCCGAGATCTTTTCTGCCAACCAGTCCAATGAGCGGCTGCGCAGCTTCCTCGCTCGGTTCAGCGCCGCCCACCGTTTGTGAGAAGAAATACGTCGATGAGCAGGAACTCACCTTACGAGCGGCTGCAGGCCTCTGGCCTGTCATTGCCGACACCTGCAGCACCTGTCGGTACTTATGTCCCTTTCAAGCTCTCCGGCAACATGCTCTATCTTTCCGGTCAGGGACCCAGGCAAGCGGACGGCCGGCTCATGACCGGCAAGGTCGGGCGCGATCTCGGCGTCGAGGAGGCCTATAAGCATGCGCAGCTCACCGGCCTCAATCTTCTGAGTGTCGCCCATAAGGCATTGGGCGACCTTGACCGCGTGGCGCAGGTCGTCAAGCTCTTCGGCATGGTCAATGCCACGCCCGACTTCCACGATCATCCCGCGGTGATCAATGGCTGCTCGGATTTGCTCGAGAAGGTATTCGGCGCGAGAGGCCGCCATGCCCGTTCGGCCGTCGGCATGGGATCGTTGCCGGGCAATATCTCGGTCGAGATCGAAGCGATATTCGAAATCACAAAGGGTGACTCATGAACGATCAGGTGAAAGACCGTGACATCCGTCCAAGCCTGGGCTTGCGGCCCATCATCAACGTCTCAGGCACCATGACGGCGCTCGGTGCCTCGATCATCGTGCCAGAGGCGATCGCCGCGATGGCGGCCATTGCGCCGCAATTCGTCGAAATCGATGCACTGCATCGCAAGGCAAGCCGCATCATTGCGCGATTGACGGCTGCGGAGGCGGGCTTCGTGACCGCCTCCTGCGCCAGCGGGATTGCGCTTGCCGTCGCGGGCGCCATGACGCGTGATAACCTGCTGGCGATCGAACGCTTGCCCGACGATACCGCTGGCCTCAAGGCCGAGGTGCTGATCCAGGTCGGGCATATCGTCAACTACGGCGCATCGGTCGAACAGTCGATCCGGCTTGCCGGCGCAACAGTAGTACCAGTCGGCACGGTCAGCAGCAGCTATGGCTATCAGCTCGACAATGCGATCAACGAGCGCACCGCGGCAGCCCTCTATGTCGTGGCGCATCACACCGTGCAGTACGGCATGATTGCACTCAAAGACTTCGCTGCGATCTGCCGCGCCAAGGACGTGCCGGTCATCGTCGATGCCGCGTCCGAATATGATCTGAAGGGCTTCCTGGCCCAGGGTGCCGATGTCGTCATCTATTCGGGCCACAAATTCCTCGGCGGTCCCACCACCGGCATTGTCGCCGGGCGCAAGGATCTGGTGCGCGCTGCGTATTTGCAGAATCGCGGCATCGGCCGCGGCATGAAGGTGGGCAAGGAGAGCATTGCGGGCGTCATGGCGGCGCTCGAAGCCTGGGAGAAGCGCGATCATGCGGGAATCCGCAAGCGCGAACGCCAGGCGCTCGATCTGTGGCTCAACACATTGCAGGCAATTCCCGGCATCGTGGCGGAGATCGTTCCCGATCCCACCGACAATCCACTCGACCGGCTCAAGGTCCAGGTCCATCCCGACAGCAGCTTTTCTGCGGCGAGCCTCGCCGCAGCCCTCGCGGCCGGCGATCCGCCCGTCATCGTGC
>VAZZ01000105.1 GCA_005884715.1 Alphaproteobacteria bacterium
ATCATGAATCGCATCTTCCATGCCTATGCCCCGCATGTGGGCGAGATCCCGGGCCGTCATACGGGAGCGCTCATCTCCAACGGCGATGGCGAGGCGGTTGCCTATGCGATCTTCAACCTTCAGGACAGGGGGCCGATGTTCATCGATCCGGGCACCAAGGTCTATGCCGGCATGATCATCGGCGAGCACACGCGCGGCAATGATCTCGAACTCAATGTTCTCAAGGGCAAGAAGCTCACCAATGTCCGCGCCGCGGGCAAGGACGACGCGCTGCTGCTGGTGCCGCCGATCCGCATGACGCTCGAAAAGGCGCTGGCCTATGTCGGCGAGGATGAGCTCGTCGAAGTGACGCCGCAATCGATCCGCCTGCGCAAGACGCTGCTCGATCCCAATGAACGCAAACGCGCCAGCCGGGTCAAGGAAGCCGACAGCGCGGCGTAACGTTTCAGATTATTGTCGGCGTGCCGGAACACCGCTACAGTTCCAGCACGACTGATCCCTATGAGACACTCGGCGTCGCCAAGACGGCTTCCGCGGATGACATCCAGAAGGCCTATCGCCGGCTGGCGAAGAAGCTCCATCCCGACCTCAATCCCGGCGACAAAGGCGCCGAGGCTAAGTTCAAGGATGTTTCGGCCGCCTATGCGCTCTTGGGCGATCCGGAGAAACGCGCCCGCTTCGATCGCGGCGAGATCGATGCTTCGGGCGCCGAACAGCAGCAGCGCCGCTATTATCGCGATTTCGCCGAAAGGGGCGAGGGCGGGTATGCCCCTTCGGATTCAGGTTTCGCCGATTTCACCGACGCCGATATCCTCTCCGAGATCTTCGGGCGGCGCGGCGCCAATATCAAAATGCGGGGCGGCGATGTGCGCTATTATCTGGCTGTCGATTTCCTGAGCGCGGTGAACGGAGCGAAGCCGCAGCTCGTGCTTCCCGACGGATCTCAGATCACCGTCACCATCCCGCCCGGAACACGCGACCAGCAGGTGCTGCGACTCAAGGGCAAGGGCCGTCCCGGCTATAATGGCGGCGAGCCTGGCGACGCGCTGATCGAGATCGAAGTGCGCGCGCACCCGCTCTTCACCCGCAAGGACGATGACATCCATCTCGATCTGCCGATCTCGCTTGCCGAAGCGGTTCTGGGCGGCAAGGTGAAGACGCCGACGCCAACGGGCGATGTCATGCTGAGCATCCCCAAGGGCGCCAATACGGGACGCGTGCTGCGCCTCAAGGGCAAAGGGGTCGCCAAACCGGACGGCAGTCATGGCGATGAATATGTGACGTTGAAGATCGTGCTGCCCGACAAACCGGACCCGGAACTCGAGGAATTCATCGCGCGCTGGAGCAAGGCCAAGGCCTATGATCCGCGCCGGACGATAGAGGTGTGACATGACGAAGAAGGGCACCGTCTTTGTCGCCACGCGCTTCGATGAGGACATGCTCCGCGAATGGGTCGCGGCGGGGTGGGTCTCGATCGAGGAAAGCGAGATCGGCCAGCCCCTGTCGGAAGCCGATCACGCGCGCTGCAATCTCATCTGCGATCTGCAGAAGGACATGGGGATCAATGAGGACGGGATCGATGTGATCATCAATCTCCTCGATCAGATCCATGGGCTGAGGAGGGCGCTGCGCGAGACGCTCGATCACGCGAAGCGGGGATAGCTCCCAATCGAGTTATTGCGCCGTGCGATGACCCTGATTTGACGGTGGGAGATTGTGGTGAGATCGGTGCTGCGTGGCAGACTGCGGCGAAGCCTTCCGTTCATGTTCTCGATGCCACCCTTCTGCCAAGGACTGTGTGGGTCACAGAAGTAGGTCTTGATCGCGAGCGGCTTGCGGAGCCTGTGATGGAGGGCAAATTCGGTGCCGTTGTCCTGGGTGAGGCTGCGGCGCAAGCCGCCGGGGAGAGCCTTGAACCAACTGCGCAGCAGGCGGTGGATGACGGCAGCCTGACGCGAAGCGGTCTTGGCGATGAAGATGAAGCGCGAGGAGCGCTCCTGGGCCACGAGCAGGTTCTGGCCCGTGCGGCTGAAGCCTATGATGTCAGTTTCCCAGTGGCCCGGCTGCCTGCGCTTGAGAATGTAAGCAGGGCGTTCGGCGATGGAAACACGGTCCCGGATGTGATCGACCGGGCTTCCTCCGCGCTTGCCGAGCCAGCCGCGGCGGTGTTTCTTCTGCGGCAGCAGTCGATGCCAGTAGTCGCACTGGGCGCTGCGGAAATAGACATAGCGATAGATGCCCTCGTGGCTGATGCGCATGCTAGACTTCACAAGCGCCAGCCGACCGGCGATCGCTTCGGGCGACCATCCCATCGCAAGTTTGTCTCGCACGAAACGGCGCAGTCTCGGCTGGCGCGCCAGCTTGAAGCGCCCCTGCCGCTTACGCCGCCGCTGCGCCAGATCATCGGCGCGCAGCGGCTCATAGCCGCCCGGCCATTGCTTCGTTGCCTTGCTGTTACGCTGCAGCTCCCGCGAAATCGCGCTATGATGGCGGCCCAACGCTTCGCCAATCCAGTGCGCCGATTTACCGGCGGTATGCCACCGGTAAATCTCAACCCTTTCCTCTCGAGAAAGGTGTTCATACTTCTGTCCCATCGCAACACCACCTTAGCAGTGTCGCGCTTGTCCCGTGAACTCAAGGGGCCCATTAAATTCTTGTCTCCCGAGCAGCGCATCCCGCATTGCCCTCATTCAGGGGATCCCGGCTTTCGCCAGGCTTTCGCCGGGATGACGGGTGGTGGGAGTGTGCGAAACCTTCATTGGTCATCTTCATCGGCGATTCGCTTTTTTACGAATGCGGGCACTAGAACCGGTCACTCCTCTTATCCGGACAGATCCACTTCATGAGCTATAAGGCCATCTATACCTATGCCTGGGATCTCGCCGAAGGAGGTGTCGGCAAAGCCGCCGATCAATTTCTGAAACTCGGTCTCGACACGGTGACCATGGCCGGCAGCTATCATGCCGGGAAATTCCTCAGGCCGCATGGAAGAACGGGCAAGGTCTATTTCCCCGAGGACGGCACGGTCTATTTCCATGCGGATCCTGCTCGCTATGGCGCGATCAAGCCGGTCGCGAACGGGATGCTGAAGCAACGCGACGTCCTGCGCGAGCTGACCGATGGCAAGCGCATGGCGGTCAATGTTTGGCTGGTGCTCTTGCACAACACGCTGCTCGGCAGTGCCCATCCCGAGTCCTCGGTCGCCAACGCTTTCGGCGACCGATATGTTTACAACCTTTGCCCCTCAGCACCTGAGGCTCGCGCGTATGCCTTGGGCCTCGCCAGGGACGTGACCGAGAGCTATGGCGTTTCGGGGATTTCGCTCGAAACGCCGGGCTTTCTCCCTTACGTCCATGGCTATCATCATGAATTCGCGCTCAACAGCCCCAATCGCTGGCTCGACAGCCTTCTCGGCCTGTGCTTCTGCGATCACTGCGTGAAGGGAGCTGAGAAAGCGGGGATCGATGCGTCGCGACTGAAGGCGGAGGTGGCGCGCGACATCGGCGACTATCTGGCGAGCGACGTCGATTTTACTTCCGACATGGCGGAAGCCTTCTGGCATGCCGATACGCTTGGAAATCAGCTTGGCCAGTTTATTCGCTGGCGCTCGGATGTCGTGACCTCCCTGGTCGCGGAAATCCGCGCTGGCGTGCGCAAGGACGTCAATGTCGCGGTCATTCCCTCGGTCGCCCGGCCGACCGGCGGGGCATGGTATGAGGGCAGCGACCTCAAGGCTTTAGGCCAGGCGGCGGGCATCATCGAAGCTTGTTTCTATGAACCAGGTGCGGCTCGTGTGAAGGCTGATCTCTTCGATGTGAAACGAAGGTTAGGCGGCAAGGGCAAGCTGCGCGGCATTTTGCGGCCGGCCTATCCCGATCTCGCCGATGAGGCGGAGTTCCTGGCTGCAGTGGAAGCCCTGATCGAGGGTGGTGTGAAGGAACTCGCTTTCTACAATTGGGGGCATCTACGCAGCACCAATGTCGCGCGCATCGCCAAGGCCATGAAACTGTTGGAACGACACGCATGAGCTTCAAGGGGAAGATCGTAGCCGTCACCGGGGCGGCGGGAGGCATCGGCCAGTCCGTCTGCCGCTATTTCGCCGGCGAAGGCGCTGCGATCGCCGCCATTGACAAGAATGCCAGCGTCAAGTCCTTCGCAAGCGAACTGAAGCACGAAGGCATGAAGATAGCCTATGCGGTAGCCGATGTTGGTGATGCTGAAGCTGTCAAGAAGGCCGTCGCGCATCTGGCCGCCGAACTTGGACCGGTGGACATCCTCATCAATAATGCCGGCTTTTCCGATCATCCAACCCTGATGCAGACCGATCCCAAGGGCTGGCAGGCGGACATGAACGGCAATCTCAATGGCGCCTATAATTGCGCCTATGCCGTATTGCCCTCAATGCAGCAGAGGCGGTCGGGCTCGATCATCGCGGTGGGCTCGGTCAACGGGCTCTCGGCCTTGGGCGATCCGGCCTATAGTGCTGCCAAAGCCGGCATGATCTCGCTCACCAAATCGCTGGCGCTCGAATATGGCCGCTATGGAATCCGCTCGAATATCGTGCTGCCGGCGACGGTGCGCACACCGCTTTGGGCCAGCCGTACGGCGAAGAGGCTTCCTCGCTTCCGATGCGGCGGCCGCGGTGACGGGCGTGGCACTCCCGGTCGATTGCGGGCTGATGGCCGGCAATATCGTCATGGCGCGTGAATTGACGCTGGAAGATTTCTGAGGGGATCCATGGACAGATTGCGCGTCGGGGTTATCGGGCTCGGCTGGTTCGGCGAGATCCATTGCGACACGATTGTCGGCATACCCAATCTGGAGCTTGCCGCGCTGTGCACCAGAAAGCCCAAACGCTTGTCCGATCTCGCCAAAAAATACGGCGTCAGGAAAACCTATCGTGATTATCACGACATGCTCGCCGACTCTCAGATCGACGCCGTGTCGATCGTGACCATGTGGGACCAGCATACCGGGCCTGCCATCGCCGCGCTCGAAGCCGGCAAGCATGTCTTCCTCGAAAAGCCGATGGCCTCCACTGTCGCCGACTGCCGGAAAATCATCGCGGCGGCGAAAGACTCCAAGGGCATTCTTCTGGTCGGCCATATCTGCCGCTTCAATCCGCGTTACCGCATGGCGAAGCAGGCGATCGGGGCCGGCAAGATCGGCAGGATCGTCGCGTTGAGTTCGAGGCGCAACATTCCGGCCGCCTGGACGCCGGAGATCCTGAACAAGATCGGGCCGATCGTCGGCGATGCGATCCATGACACCGACCTCATGCTGTGGTTCACCGGTGACAGGATCGTGAGCGCTTACGCCCAGACAGTTGATGTGCGCGGTCTCAAATTCCCCGATATCGGCCAGACGATGTATCGCTTTGCCGGCGGCGCCACGGCGACGCTCGAGACGGTCTGGTGCATGCCGGAGAAGACACCATTCGACATCGACGAGCGCATGTCGATCATCGGCACTGAGGGCATCATCCATGTCCAGGATACTTTCCCCAATCTCGGCATTGTCTCGAAGGACAAATTGCACAGCCCCGACACGACCTACTGGCCGGAATTCGACGGGGTGCGCGGCGGAGCGCTGCGTGATGAATTTGCTTATTTCGCGACTTGCGCCTTGAATGGCAAGACGCCGAATGTGGGGCGTCCGGAAGACGCCGCCGCCGCTCTCGAAGCGACGCTGGCGGCTGAGGAATCGGCGCGCACCGGCAATGTGATCAGGATCGGAGGAAACTAGACATGGCGAAGAAACGGGTTTTGGTGGTGGGCCTTGGTAATATGGGCATGAGCCATGCGCTCGCTTATACACGCATTCCAGGATTTGAGGTGGTGGGCGTGTGCGAGCGGCATATCGACAAGCGCAAGCTTCCCGATGCGCTGAAAGGAGCGAAGAAATTCTCGAATTTCGAGACGGCGCTGGCTGAGCTCAAGCCCGACGTCGTCTCGATCAATACTCTGCCCGACACCCATGCCGATTTCGCCATCAAGGCGATGGAGGCGGGCGCCCATGTCTTCGTCGAGAAGCCCTTGGCCGATACGGTGGCCAATGCCGAGAAGGTGGTCGAGACCGCCAAGCGCACGAAGCGCAAGCTGGTCATCGGTTATATTCTGCGCCATCACCCGTCCTGGGTGAAATTCATCGAGATCGCGCGAAAACTCGGCACACCGCTGGTCTTCCGCATGAACCTCAACCAGCAGTCCAATGGCGAGACCTGGGAATGGCACAAAAGGCTGATGGACAGTTTTCCGCCGATCGTCGACTGCGGGGTGCATTATGTCGACATCATGTGCCAGATGACCAAGGCGAAGCCCACCAAGGTGCATGCGATCGGGGCAAGGCTCACCAATGAGGTGGCCAAGCAGAATTACGGCATGCTGCAGGTCTCCTTCGCTGATGGTTCGGTCGGCTGGTATGAGGCGGGCTGGGGCCCGATGATGAGCGAGACGGCGTTCTTCGTGAAGGACGTCATCGGACCGAAAGGTTCAGTCTCGATCGTGATGGCCGAGACCGCCGGCAATGTGAAGTCGGACGACATCAACGCCCATACCAAGACCAACCAGATCCTCTGGCATCACGCCGACATGGCGAAGCCGGACGAGCGCATCGACATGACGGATGAGCCCGATCATGATGCTTTGTGCGAGCGCGAGCAGCGCTATCTTCTGAAAGCGATCGAGGAAGAAATCGACCTCACCGACCACATGAATGACGGCGTCAAGAGCCTCAAGATCGTTGTTGCCGCCGACCGCTCCATTCACGAAGGCCAGGTCGTGGCGCTGTAAGCTCCCTCACCCCGGCGAAAGCCGGGGCCTATTGAATAGGGACAAGCGGGCAGCGCTGCTCGCATTGAAAGAATTGATTGGATCCCGGCTTTCGCCGGGAAGACGGAAGACTTGGAATGACGGCCGAGCATCAAAGCCAGTCATTCCGCTTGAAGCGGTAATAAAGGAAGCCGCACAGAGCGAGGATGAGGGCAAGGATGACGAAATAGCCATATTGCCATTTGAGCTCGGGCATGTTGTCGAAATTCATTCCATAGATGCCGGCGAGAGCCGTCGGCACGGCGAGAATGGCGGCCCAGGCCGCGAGCATGCGGTTGATGGCGCTCTGCTGCGCCTGGCCCATCATCAGGCTCGCTTCGAAAGCGAAGGCCAGAACCTCTCTCAGTGAATCGATGACTTCCTCGGTCACGTCACGGAAATGCGAGCGCATCTCGACATCGACGGGCAGAAGATCGGCATGTTCGAGCCTGCGGCAGATATCGACCAGCGGCACCACCGCATTGCGCAGCTTGAGGAGCTCGCGCCTCAGCGCATAGAGCCGCTGCACTTGCCTTGTGCCGATCGTCTCATGCAGGACCCGGTCCTCCAGCTCCTCGACTTCCTTGCGCACCGCCTCGACCACCGGCATGTAATTGTCGACGACGATATCGAGGATCTTGTAGAGGATATAGTCCTCGCCGTGCGACAGCGCTTTCGGGCAGGATTCGCAGTGCTGGCGCACCGTCGAATAGGACGCCGAGGCCCCGTGCCGCACCGAGACGACATAACCGTGGCCAACGAACAGATGCGTCTCACCGAAAGCAATCTTGCCTGAGACCATTTGCGCGGTGCGGGCGACGATGAAGAGCGCATCGCCATATTCATCGATCTTGGGGTGCTGATGCGCTTTTTCGGCATCCTCGATGGCGAGCGGATGCAAATTGAGCTGCTGCTGGACCCGGCTCAGGAGCTCTGGGCCAGGCTCGAAGAGGCCGATCCACACCACATGACCCGCCTTCTTCTGCCATTTGCCGGCTTCGTCCACGGCAATGTCGGCGATGCGTTTGCCCTTGGCATAGACACCGGCAGCAACCAGACCGGGCTCGGCCTTGGGGGGCTTGCTTGGCACTTGGTCGGGCATGACAGAAGCTCTAGCGAACCCGGCTCGTCGGCGCAACTTCAGTTACTTGCACGATCGTTCAAGACCGTCAGAGCGCGGTGCGCTATTCGTGATCCCAGCTGATCGACGCATGAGAGGGATCGTGTGTTCGCGAATATTGCTCTTCCGGGGCTTCCATCGCTCCTAATATCGGCCGCCGGCCTCATGGCAAGCCCGGGTCCCGCGACGCTGAGCGTCGCGGCAACGACGGCGGCCTATGGTCTGCGGGGCTCGCTTGCCTATGTCCTCGGCATCAATCTGGGCACGATCGCTGTGCTCCTCGCGGTGGCGCTCAGTGCATCCACACTTCTTCATGCGATGCCGCAACTGACCTTGCCTTTCACGATCGCCGCTTCACTCTATATCCTCTATCTGGCTATCCGGATCGCCACGGCACCGCCTCTTGCCGACACGAATGGCAGGATGGCGCCCGGAGTCTTTCCGGGCCTGGCTCTGGCCATCGCCAATCCCAAGGCCTATCTCGCCATCGCTGCGGTCTATGCCAAGGAGTTGCTCGTACCCTCGGATGCTCTTGCCGACGCCGTTCTCAAATGCATTGTCCTCAGCCTGGCGATCATTGTCATCCATACGCTTTGGGCGGTCGCAGGATCGGCGCTCACCCAAATTTTGCGCCATCCCAAGGCGTCGCGAGTGGCTAATCTCCTTCTCGCAGCGGCATTGGTCGCCGTCGTGCTTGCCGATCTGCTTTGACCGGGGGCAGGATCAGGCGCGCTTTGCCCGGCTGTCGGCAATGACGCAGAGCATCTCGAACAGGAGATTGGCGGCATTGAGTGCCGTCTGGCCGGTCGGATCGAAAACCGGCGCCACTTCGCAAATATCGGCGCCGACAAGATGTTTGCCTTGCAGGCTTCGGATCATCACTTGCGCATCACGCACCGAGAATCCACCGACGTCCGGCACGCCGGTCCCCATGGCATAGGCGGCATCGAGACCATCGATGTCGAAGCTGATGTAAGTGCGGCCTTTGCCGGTGACGCGGTCGATCTCGCGGATAACGGCATCGCGCCCGATCTTCTCATATTCATCCATGGTCATGATGCGGAAACCGGCATCGGCGCCCCATTTGATATCGTTCTCGCTGAAGCGGCTGCCGCGCAGGCCGATCTGGATCGTTCGCTTGGGATCGATCAGTCCTTCTTCGACGCCGCGCCGGAAAGTGGTCGCGTGATTGATCTTGGTGCCGAGCAGTTCATCGAGCGTGTCGGCATGCGAATCGAATTGAACGACGCCGATGGGGCTGCCGCGCGCGATG
>VAZZ01000583.1 GCA_005884715.1 Alphaproteobacteria bacterium
CGCAGATGAAACCCTGGTCCTGACCGACGGACAGCTGCCGCGCGATTTTGCCCCGCAGCCGCTCTGGCAGATCAAGGCCGGGAGCCTGCAGCTCACCAGCCTTCCGGGCTTCCTCACCGAGCACAACGCGCCGCTCGTTGGACTTGCCCGCTCGAACGGCTCCCTTGCGCTCCAGGTGCTGGGGCGCTACCCCAGCCCGGTCGAAATCAGGACTTAGCCTCAGGACTTAGCCTATGACATCCGTCACCGCTGCCGCCCGGCCGATGCCGAAGCCGGGCATTCTGGACATTGCGCCCTATATTCCGGGCAAGGCCGGAGCCAAGGGCCAGAAGGTCCATAAGCTGTCGGCCAATGAATCACCGCTGGGCGCCAGCCCCAAGGCGATCGCAGCCTATAGGAACGCAGTCCAGGAGATCGAATTCTATCCCGACGGCTCGGCCCAGGAATTGCGCGGTGCGATCGCCACGCGCTACGGATTGAAGCCTGAGAATATCGTCTGCGGTGCTGGCTCCGATGAGATCCTGCAGCTTCTGGCGCATGCCTATCTCGGGCCCGGCGATGAAGCGGTCTATTCGCAATATGGTTTCCTCGTCTATCCGATCGCCATCGCCGCCAATGGCGCCAAGGCGGTGGTGGCGGAGGAAAGCGACCTCAAGGCGGATGTCGAGCGGATGCTCGGCTGCGTCTCGGCGAAGACCCGCATCGTCTTCCTCGCCAATCCCAACAATCCGACCGGCACCTATATCCCGCTCGCCGAGGTGAAGCGCCTGCATCAGGGCCTGCCGAAGACCTGCCTTTTGGTACTCGATGCCGCCTATGCCGAATATGTCCGGCGCAATGATTATGAAGCGGGCATCGAGCTCGTCTCGACCTACGACAATGTGGTGATGACGCGCACCTTCTCGAAGATCCATGGCCTCGCTTCCTTGCGTCTCGGCTGGGCCTATTGCCCGGCCCCTATCGCAGATGTGCTGAACCGCATCCGCGGCCCCTTCAATGTCTCATCGCCCGCCCTTGCCGCCGGCGCCGCGGCGATCGCCGATAACAGCCATGTCGAGCGCGCCATCGCCCATAATGACGAATGGCTCGCCTGGCTGACGGCGCAACTGACAGGACTTGGCTTGAAGGTGACGCCGAGCGTCGGCAATTTCCTGCTCGTCCATTTCCCAACTGAGGCCGCGCACACCGCCGCGAAAGCGGATGGCTTCCTCACATCGCGCGGAATCATCCTGCGCCGCATGGAAGGCTATGGTCTGCCCGGTGCCTTGCGCCTGACGGTGGGATCGGCGGAAGCCAACCGCGCTGTTGTCTCAGCGCTGAAAGAGTTCCTCAAATGAGCGGCGTCCTCTATGAGCGCGTGGCGCTGATCGGCCTCGGCCTCATCGGCTCATCGCTCGCTCATGTCATCCGCCGCGAGAAGCTCGCGAACCATATTGCCGGCCATGCGAAGAGTGCCAAGACGCGCGCGATCGCCAGGCGCATCGGCCTCGCCGACAGCATTCATGAAACGGCCGCGGCCTGTGTGAAGGATGCCGATCTCGTGATCC
>VAZZ01000106.1 GCA_005884715.1 Alphaproteobacteria bacterium
TGAGCGAGATGATATCGCGCTGCAGGATCTTGACGCGGGCGCGGTGGTCTTTCATCTCGCGCGTCTGCTTCAAAGGCTCGAGAATCGCCGACATGAATGCGGCAAGCCGGCCAATCGACACCAGGCTTTCACGCATCTTGGAATTGAAGTCGCCCTCCTCGCCGATCTTCTCCAGCAGTTCCTGGAGATTGGGCGCCTTCTTGCGGATCCGTCTGCTGTCGGAATGCCGGTCGGAATTGAAGATCTGCCGGGACGTGTCGTCGACGATGGTGCCGACGCGTTCGAGATGATCGGCGGCGCGGTCGACCACCGCTTCGAGGAGGCTGATCAGCACCCCCCATCCCGACATCGACGTCGTCTGTGGCTTCATCGCGCGCCTTACATAGACGGGGAAGGCCTGCGGATGATGGTAGCGGATGGTGATCAGCGTATTGTCCTTGATGATGAAGGTCACCGGCGAGGATTCCGGGCGATCATTCTCGCCGCGGCGAATGAGATTAGCCGTCATGAAGGCCGCACCATCCTCGGCATAGAGCCGGCTCGATGCCTCGATCTCGGCCAGTTCCTCGCGGGTCGGAATATCGATGCCGAGCGTCTCCTCGACAGCTGCTTCCTCCGAGTGGCTCGGTTCGACCAGATCTATCCATACGGTGCCAGGCGGGATGACGGGTTTGTCCGCTTGCGGAAACTCGGTCAGGCAGCCATTGGCAGTCCCATAGGCGACAAGCATGTCAGGACCTGCCCTCAGTTAGATTTTACACCACGCCCGACTGCCACTTTCAGGTGCTCCAGTCCAGAACAACCTTGCCGCAGGAGCCCTGTTTCATCAAAGCGAAGCCTTGCGCAAAATCGGCGGCCTTCATGCGGTGGGTAATGACCTTCCTGATATCGAGGCCTGATTGGAGCATGGCGATCATCTTGTACCAGGTTTCGAACATCTCGCGGCCATAGATGCCCTTGATGGTGAGGGACTTGAAGATCACCGAATTCCAGTCGACCGGCGTCTTCCCGGATGGAATGCCGAGCATGGCGATCCTGCCACCCATTATCATATGCTCGACCATCTGATCGAAGGCCTTGGGCGCCCCCGACATTTCAAGGCCGATATCGAAACCCTCGCGCATGCCGATCCGCTCCATGACGGCATGCAGTTCTTCGCGCGACACGTTAACGGTCACCACATCGGCGACTTCCCTGCAGAGATCGAGGCGGAAATCATTGATGTCGGTCACCACCACATGGCGGGCGCCGACGTGACGGCAGACTGCCGCTGCCATGATGCCGATCGGCCCGGCGCCGGTGATCAGCACATCCTCGCCGACGAGATCGTAGGACAGAGCGGTATGAACGGCATTGCCGAGCGGATCGAGGATCGAGGCTATCTCATCGTCCACTTCGGGCGGCAGATGGATGGCGTTGAACGCCGGGATCTTGAGATATTCTGCGAAGGCGCCCGGCACATTGACGCCTAAACCTTTGGTCTCGGGATCGAGATGGAAATGGCCGGCCCTGGCCATGCGGCTCTTCATGCCGATGAGATGGCCCTCGCCCGATACCCGGTCGCCGACCTTGACGGTGCGGACATGGCTGCCGATCGCCTCGACCACGCCTGAGAATTCATGGCCCACAACCATCGGCACCGGGATGGTCTTCTGGGCCCATTCATCCCATTTCCAGATATGGAGATCGGTGCCGCAAATGCCGGTCTTCCTGACCTTGATCAGGATATCGTCGGAGCCTACTTCGGGCACCGGCTCATCCCGCATGACCAAGCCTTCCGCCCGTTCCGCCTTGACCAATGCGCGCATGAGGGATCTTTCTAGATAATGCCGAGTTCTTTGCCTACTTCCGTAAATGCCGCGGCAGCCTTGTCAATATCCTGGGGCGTATGGGCGGCCGACATCTGGGTGCGGATACGGGCCGAGCCTTGCGGCACCACCGGATAGAAGAAGCCGGTCACATAGATGCCTCGCTCATAGAGCTTTGCCGCCATGTCCTGGGCGAGCCTGGCCTCACCCAGCATGACCGGGATGATCGGATGTTCGCCAGGCAGCAGATTGAAGCCGGATTTGCTCATGGCGATGCGAAAACGCCTGGCATTATCGAAAAGGCCATTGCGCAATTCATCGCCCTTCTTGGCCATGCCGATGGCCTGGATGGCGGCACCGACGATGGGCGGTGGCAGCGAATTGGAAAAGAGATAGGGATGCGAACGCTGGCGCAGGAGATCGACGATCGGCTTGGCAGCCGCCACGAAGCCGCCGGCCGAGCCGCCCAGCGCCTTGCCCAGCGTGCCGGTGATGATGTCGACGCTGATCCCGGCGCGCGCCGGCGTTCCCCGCCCCTGCGGGCCAATGAAGCCGGTGGCATGGCAATCATCCACCATGATCATGGCGCCGTGGGCATCTGCTAGCTTGCGGATCTGACCGAGCTTGGCGAAATAGCCGTCCATCGAGAAAACCCCGTCGGTCACGATGAGCATGCGCCGCGCATTGTCGGCCCTGGCCGCCTTCAGTTGCACCTCGAGATCGTTCATGTCGCCATTGCGGTAGCGGCAGCGCTTGGCCTTGGAGAGGCGGATGCCGTCGATGATCGAAGCATGATTGAGGGCGTCGGAAATGATGGCATCCTGGGGGCCGAAGAGCGGCTCGAACACACCGCCATTGGCATCGAAACAGGCGGCATAAAGGATGCAGTCCTCATGCTGCACATAATCGGCGATCCTGGCCTCGAGCTCGCGATGGAGGTCGCTCGTCCCGCAAATGAACCGCACCGACGCCATGCCGAGGCCATGGGTCTCCATGGCGGTCTTTGCCGCTTCGATCAGGGCTGGATGATCGGCGAGCCCCAGATAATTGTTGGCGCAGAAATTAAGCACCTCGTGACGGATACCATCGCGGACGACCTTGATATGTCCGTCCTGAGGCGAAACGATGGGGCGCTCCGTCTTCCAAAGCGATTGAGCGCGGATGGCTTCGAGCTCGGTCGAAATATCGGCAAGCACGGACATCGAGTACTCCTTGGGCAAACTATGTTCCATAACGGGAAACGCGCAAGCTAGCACTGATATTCAACGCAAATGGCCCGCCACTTTTGCAAATTCGACAGTGCAGGTATCAGGGAAACAGGGATCAGGGATCAGGATGCGCGTCCTGATGCCTGACCCCTGACTTCTGATCCCTGTCATTCACATGTGAATGACGCGGCCATAAGCGTCGAGCACGCTTTCATGCATCATTTCAGACAGCGTCGGATGCGGGAAGACCGAGTGAATCAGTTCTTCCTCGGTGGTCTCGAGCCCCATGGCGATGACGAAGCCCTGGATCAACTCCGTAACTTCGGCGCCCACCATATGGGCACCGAGAAGCTCGCCGGTCTTGGCATCGAAGATGGTTTTGACAAGCCCTTGATCTTCACCGCGCAGATGACGCCTTCATGCTCAGCCTTGTGCGCCAGCATTGGTGGACCCGCCACATCGCCGATCGCATAGATGCCCGGGACATTAGTGCGCCCATATCCATCAATGACGATGCAGCCTTTGTCGGTCTTCACATTCAAGGATTCAAGGCCGAGATTTTCGATATTGCCGACCACACCCACGGCCGAGATCACCCGGTCAACGGTCAAGTCCGATTTCGATCCGCCTTGCTCGATCGTCGCGGTCACCGCATTTCCGGATTTCTCTCAAGCTGCTTCTGCGCGATTTTGGCAATCTCGGCGTCTTCGACGGGCATGATCTGATCGACGATCTCGACCACCGTCACATCGACGCCCATCGAATGATAGAAGGACGCGAATTCGATGCCGATGGCGCCTGAGCCGACCACCAGCAGCGATTTCGGCATTGCGGGCGGCACCATCGCCTCGAAATAGGTCCAGACGAGCTTGCCGTCGGGCTCAAGCCCGGGCAGCACGCGAGGCCTCGCCCCCGTTGCGATGATGGTATGCTTAGCCTTGTAAGTGCCCGCTCCCAGCGTGCCCCGCGGTGGCGCATGCTGCGGCTGCATCGGCACCTTGGTCGGGTTGGCGACGATGACTTCGCCCATCTTGCCGAGTTTTGCCTCGCCCCAGATGACCTGCACCTTGTTCTTCTTGAGGAGCCCGCCGACTCCCATATTGAGGCGGCCCGAGACGGCGCGTGAGCGGGCAACCACGGCCTTGGCGTCGAAGCCGACCTTCTCGGCAGAGAGGCCATAGTCCTTGGCTTGCTGCATGTAATGATAGATCTCGGCTGAGCGCAGGAGCGCCTTTGTCGGGATGCAGCCCCAGTTGAGACAGATGCCGCCCAGATGCTCGCGCTCGATGATGGCGGTCTTGAAGCCGAGCTGGGCTGCACGAATGGCCGTCACATAGCCGCCAGGGCCGGAGCCGATGATGATGATGTCGAATTCGGTCTCGGCCATGGGCTGCTCCTTCACAAATTCAGAATGCGCTTCACCACCGGGATCAGGGCGGTGCCGATAGCGCGTGTATTGTTGGCATCGAGATGGATGCCATCGAGAGGATCGGCCTTGGCGACACTTCCCGCATCGAAGAAATCGCAGTCGGTTTCCTTGGCGAGGCGCTGATATTGATAGGCGAAGTTCTTCGACTCGGCGATCGCGTGATCGAAATAGCCGGCGAAATCCTCATCATCCGTCCTGGTCAGATGCGGCGGCGCCATGAGCAAGAGGCGCGGAACGCTGCAGCCCGGTTTATAGACATAACTCCTGGCGATCTCGATGAGCCGCGCCATGCCGAGCTTGGCATCGAGTGCGCGCTGGCGGCCTTCCCATTTGAGATCATTGCTGCCCAGCATGATGATCGCAAGATCGAGCGGCTGATGCGTCGAGAGCACAATGGGCAGCGCCACCGCACCGCTGCGGCATTCGGAGACATAAGGATCTTCATGCACCGTGGTGCGGCCGTTCTGGCCCTCCTCGATGACGCGCGCCTTGCCCGCGAGGCCAGAGGCGAGGACATTGGGCCAGCGGTCTTCGAATTCGTGCCGCGTCCAGCTGCCGGCCCGAAAACCCCAGGTGAGCGAGTCACCGAATGTGAGAATGTGCTTCATTGCGGCGCTCACGCCATCATCAGGGCAGGTTCTTCGATGAGCGCCTTGAAGGCCTGCAGCAATTGTGCGCCCAAGGCGCCGTCGACGGCGCGGTGATCGACCGAGAGTGTGCAGGTCATCTGGGTGCGGACTTCCACCTTGTCATCGACGACGACGGCACGCTTCTCGCCGGCCCCTACGGCCAGGATCGTCGCATGCGGTGGATTGATCACGGCGGCGAAATCCTGAATTCCAAACATGCCGAGATTGGAGACCGCGGTGGTGCCGCCCTGATATTCCTGCGGCGCGAGACGACGCTTCCTGGCGCGGCCGGCCAGATCCTTCATCTCGAGCGAAATGGCCGAGAGCGTCTTGGTCTCCGCCTTGCGGATGATCGGCGTAAAAAGGCCGCCTTCGATCGCCACGGCGACGCCGACATCGGAATGCTTGTGCTTCAGCATGCCGCCTTCGGTCCAGGTGGCATTGGCGTCGGGTACACGCTGCAGCGCCAGCGCCAGCGCCTTGATGATGAAATCATTGACCGAGAGCTTCCAGGCCGGGTTCTTATCCTTGTCGCGCGGCGCATGGGCATTGAGGCGCTCGCGGATGGCGAGAAGGTTTTCGAGATCGCAGGAAATGGTCAGATAGAAATGCGGAATGGTCTGCTTGGCCTGCATAAGCCGCGCCGCGATGATCTTGCGCATGCCGTCATGCGGCACGACCTCGTAAGAACCAGGTTCATAAAGCTTGGCGATCGCCTCATCGGCCATGGGTGCGGCCAAGGCCGCCGCAGCGGGCGCCTTGGTGCCAGGCTTCGCCGTCTCGACATCCTTGAGGACGACGCGGCCATGCGGTCCCGAGCCCTTGAGCGCCGCGAGATCGATGCCTTTCTCCTTGGCGATACGGCGGGCAAGCGGCGAAGCGAAGACACGGCCGCCCGTTTGACCGTTGGCTTTAGGTGCGGGTGCTGCCGGTTTCGGCGCCTCGGTCTTGGGCTGCGGCGCTGCGGTGGTTTCGGCCTTCGCGGGCTCTGCCTTTGGCGCCGCTGGTGCCGGCTTTGGCGCGGCAGGAGACTGAGCCTTGATGTCCGACGCCTTCTCACCTTCGCCCAGCAGCACTGCGATCGGCGTGTTCACCGCCACATCATCGGTGCCTTCGGCGATCAGGAGCTTGCCGACAATGCCCTCATCGACGGCCTCGACTTCCATCGTCGCCTTGTCGGTCTCGATCTCGGCCAGGATGTCGCCGGGTTTGACGTTGTCGCCTTCCTTCTTGAGCCATTTGATGAGCTTGCCCTTCTCCATCGTGGGCGACAGCGCGGGCATCAGGATATTGGTGGGCATCAGCGCGCTCCCTCAGACATAAAGGACGGATTTGGCAGCCTGGACCACATCGCCCACATTCGGCAGCGCCAGCTTCTCGAGATTGGCGGCATAGGGCATCGGCACATCCTTGCCATTCACCCGCGCCACCGGCGCGTCGAGATAATCGAAGGCATGCGTCATCAATTGCGCGGCGATTTCGGAGCCGACCGAACATTGCGGCCAGGCTTCTTCAACCGTGACGCAACGGTTGGTCTTCTTCACGCTTGCGATGACGGTCTCGATATCCATCGGCCTGATGGTTCTCAGATCAATGACCTCGGCCTCGATGCCTTCGCTGGCCAGCTTGTCGGCCGCACCAAGCGCATAGGTCATGCCGACGATCGGCACGATCCAGTCATCGAGCTTCGGCACTTCGAAGCTTTTGCCATAGAGGATCTCGTTTTCGAGGAAGATCACCGGGTTGGGATCGCGAATGGCGGATTTCATGAGGCCCAGCGCATCGGCAGCACTATAGGGCATCACCACCTTGAGGCCCGGCACATTCGAATACCAGGCGGCGTAATCCTGGCTGTGCTGGGCGGCGACGCGGGCTGCAGCACCATTGGGTCCGCGGAACACGATCGGGCAACCCATCTGGCCGCCCGCCATATAGAGCGTCTTGGCCGCCGAATTGATGATCTGGTCCATCGCCTGCATGGCGAAATTGAAGGTCATGAATTCGACGATCGGTTTCAATCCGGCGAAAGCGGCGCCGACCGATAGGCCGGTGAAGCCATGTTCGGTGATCGGCGTGTCGACGACGCGTTCAGGGCCGAATTCATCGAGCATGCCCTGGCTGATCTTGTAGGCGCCCTGATACTGGCCCACTTCCTCGCCGATGAGGAACACGTCCTTGTCGCGGCGCATCTCTTCCGACATGGCCCGGCGCAAGGCTTCGCGCACCGTCATGGATATCATCTCGGTGCCTTCGGGGATTTCGGGATCCTTAAGTGCTGGCGATACCGCAGGTGCCGGCGGCGCCTCGGTTTTCGCTTCCGCTTTGGCCGGTGCCGGTTTCGGTTCTGCCTTCGCTTCCGTTTTCGCCTCGGCCTTGTTGGCTGGCGCAGGTGGCGCCTCGCCCTCGCCCAAGATCACCGCGATCGGTGTGTTGACCTTCACATTCTCAGCCCCCTCGGGCACCAGAATCTGGGTGAGCTTGCCCTCATCGACCGCTTCGACTTCCATCGTCGCCTTGTCGGTCTCGATCTCGGCAATGACATCGCCCGACTTGACGCTGTCGCCCACTTTCTTCAGCCATTTGGCGAGCTTTCCTTCCTCCATGGTGGGAGAAAGCGCTGGCATCAGGATATTCGGCATGAGAGACGTCTCCGAAAGCTGCTCACATCAGGCAGGTTTGACGAACAGGGTTGAGAGCCACAGCATCAGCATGGCGCAGAGGGTCGCTGAAAACACAAGGAAGGCGCGCTTGTAGCGGATGAGATGCGGGGCCGCCTGAGGCCCCAGGCGGGTTTCGAGATCGGCGAATTTCCAGCGTCCCAGCTCGAAACAAGTAGTGAGCTTGCCGCCTTTGGCTGCAAGCTCCGCCACATTCAGAGCGCACAGCCCGGCGATGGACCAGGCAATGAATGCGATGAGCGATCCGGCGAACATCGCGACATGGGTGAGCCCGCCCATGATCAGGCGTTCACATAGATGTCAGTCCACAATTCTGCTGGGTCAGGCTCGGGATCCGATTGCGCGAATTCGGCCGCCTCCGTCACGATGACGCGGATCTCGGCATCCATCTTCTTGAGTTCGTCCTCGCTCGCAGCACCCGTTTCGATCAGCCGCTTCTTCACCTGCTCGATCGGATCGTACTCCTCGCGCATCTTCTGCACTTCTTCCTTGGCGCGATATTTGGCGGGGTCGGACATCGAATGGCCGCGATAGCGGTAGGTCCGGCCTTGACGGCGCGGACATCCATGCCGTCGACCTGCTCGCCCGGAATGCCATAGACGGATCCGCGGTTGAACAATTCCTCCGATTTGGCGGCCGAGCGGGTGACCGCGGTGCCCATGGCATAGCGGTTGTTCTCGATGATGAAGATGACCGGCAGCTTCCACAGGGCCGCCATGTTGAAGGTCTCGTAGACCTGGCCCTGGTTCGCCGCACCCTCGCCGAAATAAGTCAGCGAGACATGATCGTTGCCGCGATATTTGTTGGCGAAAGCGAGGCCGGCGCCGAGCGGTACCTGGGCGGCGACGATGCCGTGGCCGCCGAAGAACTGCTTCTCGCGGCTGAACATGTGCATCGAGCCGCCCTTGCCCCTGGAATAGCCGCCGCGCCTGCCGGTGAGTTCGGCCATGACGCCCTTGGGGTCCATGCCGGTCGCCAGCATATGGCCGTGATCGCGATAGGAGGTGATCACCTGATCGCCCGGTTTCAGCGTCATCTGCATGCCGACGACGACCGCTTCCTGGCCTATATAAAGATGGCAAAAGCCGCCAATGAATCCCATGCCGTAAAGCTGGCCGGCTTTCTCCTCGAAGCGCCGGATCAGCAGCATGTCATGATAAGCGAGGATCTCTTCGTCCTTGTCGAAGCCATCCCGGGCCTCACCGGTCCTCGGCTCCTTGGGCTGAATCTTATGGGATTTCTTCGCGATATAGGCCGATTTGACCGCCATGGAACCGCCTCTCTATGGACTTCTTGGCCAAGACTATAGCACTAAATCCTTGGTTCAACAGGAGAATCTCTGATTAACTGAATTTCGGTTTATCGACCGGAATAGTAAGGCGGATTCAGTTCGGCAGTTTGACAATGAACTCGCCGGGCTTGCCGTAGTCCAGCGTCGTGCGTGCCAATTCATCGAGCATGTCCGGATCGATCGACTCCGGCCGCATGAGGGAGACCTTGCGCTCCAGCGCCTGGCGTTCGCTGCGAATGATCTCAAGCTTGGCATCGAGATCGGCCACCTTGGCTGCGAGCGCGTCGCGCTGATCGAAGCTGCGCGGACCGTAATAGCTATGCCAGCCGAAATAGCCGAGCAAGCTCATGCAGACGATCATGACGATCAGGTCGAATTTGCGCTTCACCATGTTCTGAAACTGAAGGCACACGGTTAACATTGCGTTGCTTGTCAAAAGGCCCGGTCGTAAATATGTAATGGACTGTTGTTGACCGCGACCCTGGCGGCGGCCGCGCAGGCGGCTAACCCTCCCGCTTCAGCTTCTCGCGACGCGCCAGCTCGGCGGCTGAGGGTTCGTTCGCGCCGCCAACGGTGGCCGTCTTTACCTCGCCATCGCGCATGTAAGTCGCGGCGATGAGGCCGTTCGGCGAGACGGCGCTATGCGTCAGTTTGAACGCGCGCGGCTGACTATCGTCGCCGAACAGGCGCTTGCCCTTGCCCAACACCAAGGGAAACGTGAACGTGCGGATCTCGTCAACGAGACCCGCGGCGAGCAAAGCATGCACAATCTCGGTACTGCCTTGCGTGACGAGAGCGGGGCCGTCTTCCTGTTTCATTTTCGCGACATCCTTGGCGGCGTCGCGCAGCGCCACCGAGCCTTTCCAGGTCAGGTCGACGCCTTTGCGCGTCGCCACGTACTTGGTGATGCGGTTGAAAGTCTTGGCGATGCCGTCGGCCGGTCCGCCTTCGGCATAGGGCCAGTATGCGGCGAAGATATCGTAGGTGCGCCGCCCGAGCAGCAGGTCGAACGGCTCTCCGAACAATTTGCCGAGTTCTTCGCCGAAAACCGGATCAACCTCCGCCAGCGTAGCGACCCAGCCGCCGAATTTGAAGCCGCCTGTGGGATCTTCTTCCGGCCCGCCAGGGGCCTGCATTACGCCGTCCATCGAAACCATCGCGCCGACGATCACTTTTCTCATGGTCCTCTCCTGTTCCGTCTAAGACGAACGGCTCCGCCCGATGCCGACATAGCTTCGTTAACGTCACATCCAGCGATGCGTTCCAAGGCCGCACAGGCAACCACCCGTGAATCGGTCCATGCTGCGTCTCCTCTAAAATCAAGCGGTCGGAATGTTCACAGGGAACCCAGTCGGGCGTCCATGAAAGTTGCGTCAGCCTTTTCGGCTGTAGGCTTTACAGCGTCGAGAAAATAAACCTTCGGCTGCGCGTGCCCAATTATTGTGAGCAGTATGTCGAGATCTATGAACGCTGCTCATGCAGGCCTTCTTGTCGGGGCGCGCTTCGAGGTCGAGTTGGATCTGCCAGAGGGGATGGATTTCAACGTTCAAGGTATGTGCCTGGATTGGGTCGTCGATGATCCGGCGGCGGGCGGCCGCGGCTTCGCGCGAGTATGTGACAAATCGAAAAGCTATTGATTCTGGTGGCTTAGCGGATGAATACGG
>VAZZ01000107.1 GCA_005884715.1 Alphaproteobacteria bacterium
CAATTGACCTCGGAGATGGACAGGGAGATCGCCCGCATTGCCAAGGCACGCGGCGTCGCGGCGAAGGTCGAGCCTTTGCTCGAGACGATGGCGGCGCCCTGCGCGCCCGGGCTGATTGGTCAACTGGACAATGCTGTGAGGAAATGCGGGATCAAGCCGCTCCATCTGCCGAGCGGTGCCGGCCATGACGGCATGGCCATGATCGCGCTGGGTCCGATCATGCTCTTCGTGCGCTGCAAGGCCGGTATCAGCCATTCGCCGCTCGAATCGGTGGAAGCGGCCGATGTCACGGTCGCTGCCAGGGTCTTACGCGAATTCATCGACAATTTTGTTCAAGGGAAATCATGACTCCTCATGCGAACTTGACGGCGCTGGCCGGGCAAGCGCCGGATTTTTCCGCGGATCGAGCCGAGGAAATCGCCCGCGACCTGTTCGGTATTGAAGGTGCGCCTCATGCCCTTTCCGGCGAGCGCGACCGGAATTTCCATATTGCTCCGGCCAAGGGCTCAGGCATCATCCTGAAGATCATCGATCCGAGCGAGGACGCGGACGTCATCGATTTGCAAATCGCCTGCCTGCAGCATATCGCCAGAACCGACCCCACCCTTCCCGTACCGCGCGTGATTTTCACCCGCGACGGCCGCAGCCGGGGGTTCGTGAAGGGTCCGGATGGTGCCAATCATATTGCCTATGCGCTTTCTTTCCTGAACGGCGATCTTCTTGAGGATATATATCCAGGGGAAGATCTGCTGAACGAGGTCGGCAGCGCGACAGCCCGGCTTGGCCATGCGCTCCGCGGCTTCTTCCACAAAGCGGCGGGCCGGCGCATCGCCTGGGATCCGCGCCAGCTGGTCAATCTGCGCCAGCACGTCTCCTTGATCGCCGAGGTGGAAACGCGCGATCTTGTCGAGCGCGCCTTCGAGCGCTTCATCGCACGACTGCCGCGCCTGTCAGACTTGCGTGCCCAGATCATCCATCATGACTGTCACCCGGGCAATATCCTCATCGACGCCAAGGCCGGACGCGTCACCGGGCTTCTCGATTTCGGCGACATGATCCACGGGCCGTTGATCCTCGACCTCGCCGTGCCGGCAGCCGAGATCAGAGGCGCTGGAATGTCGGTCCTCGATTCCGCTTGCGCCGTCATCGCCGGCTACCAGGGCGCGGTAGCTCTGGAAGAGGCAGAATATGAAGCGCTCTATGATGCGATCATCGCCCGCCACGCGGTGACGCTCGCTATACATGCCTGGCGCTCAAAGAACGATCCCGAGGGAGCGGCGAAGCTCGTTCGATATTGCAGCGCCAACACGCCGGCTCTTGCGGCCCTCATCAGTGCCGGCCCGCAAAGGACCATTGCCGCCTTTAGAGCAGTCGGACGGACGGAGCGCACCAGCTCGACCCGCGATCTTCTCGACCGCCGCGCTCATGTATTGGGCAAGCAGCTTGAGCTCACTTATGCAAAGCCGGTTCACGCGATAAAGGGTTCGGGCGTGTTCCTCTGGGAGCCGGATGGCAGCCGGGTGCTCGACATTTATAATAATGTTCCATCAGTCGGCCACGCCCATCCCGAGGTCGCCGCCGCCATTGCCCGGCAGGCGGCTCAGATCTGCTCCAACACGCGCTATCTTCATGAGACTGTCATCGCCTATGCCGAACGATTGACCCGCACCATGCCGAAGGAGCTTGAGCGCTGCCTGTTCGTCAACAGCGGCAGCGAGGCTAATGATACGGCTTGGCGCATCGCCAAGGCAGTCACCGGCAAGACCGGCGCCATCATCATCGCCAATGCCTATCACGGCATCACCGATGCGGTTGCGGCGCTCTCGCCCTATTCGGGTCCGCTGGCTCAGCCGAGCCCGCCCCATGTCGAGACCATCGAACCACCCGACATGTATCGCGGCCAGTTCCGCGACGATCGCGATGCGGCGCGTCTCTATTCGCAAGATGTCGATCGGGCCATTGCCGCTTTGGCAAAGCGCGGTCATGGCGTGGCGGCTTTCTATGTCGATTCCGCTTTCTGCGCGCATGGCATACTCGATGTGCCGAAGGGCTGGCTGGCGCTCGTTGCGGCGAAGATCCGCAGCGCCGGAGGCCTCATTGTCGCCGATGAAGTCCAGCCCGGTTTCGGCCGCATGGGCGAGGCTTTCTGGGGATTTGCTCTGCATGGCATCGTTCCCGACCTCGTCACTCTGGGCAAGCCGATGGCCAATGGCCATCCGGTGGGTGCCGTCGTCACGACGGCCGATATACATGGCGAATTTGCCCGCCGCGTCGATTTCTTCTCGACCTTTGGCGGCAACCCGGTCTCAGCCGCGGCGGCGCTTGCCACTCTTGAAGTCATCGAGCGCGAGCGTCTGCAGGAGAATTGCCGCACTACCGGCGCGACGTTCCGCGCCCAAATCAAGGCGCTGGCCGAACGCCATCCGATGATCGGCGACGTGCGCGGATCGGGGCTGATGACCGGCGTCGATATCGTCAGTGATCGCGCCTCAAGGGAGCCCTCCGCATCGGAAGCCCGGCGCATCGCCAACCGCATGCGCGAACTGGGCGTGCTGGTCGGCATCGACGGTCCCCTGGGCAACGTCCTTAAAGTGAGGCCGCCCATCCCCTTCCAGCCGGAACATGCGGATATAGCCGTTGCGGCGATGGACCAGGCGATGGCCGGATGATCCTTTAGGACTTCTTCCGGTTCAACCACAAGGATTGAGGGACGTCACTAGCGTCCGCATCCAACTCCTTCAGCCGCGTCCGATGAAGGGCATTTCATTGGCCATCACGGTCATGAACAGCACATTCACATCGAGCGGCAGCGAGGCCATATGAACGACCGCATCGACGACATGTTTGGCATCCATGGTCGGTTCGGGTTTCGTCGAACCGTCCGCCTGAAGGACGCCGCTATTCATCCGCGCCGTCATCTCGGTCGCGGCATTGCCGATATCGATCTGCCCGCACGCGATATTGTATTTGCGCCCATCGAGCGACGTCGAGCGCGTGAGGCCGGTGATCGCATGTTTGGTGGCGGTATAGGGTGCGGAGAACGGCCGCGGCACATGGGCGGAGATCGAGCCATTATTGATGATGCGGCCGCCCCGAGGCGTTTGCGACTTCATCAGCCGGAAGGCCTCTTGCGTGCAGTAGAAGGCGCCCGACAGGTTCGTATCGACGACCGCCTTCCATTGCGCCGGGCTCAGATCTTCCAAGGGTATCGCCGGTGCGCCGATGCCGGCATTGTTAAAGAGGACATCGAGCCGGCCATAGGCCTTCTTCGTCGCCTGGAAGAGGGCCGCGACCGAGGCTGGATCGGTGATATCGGTCATGACGGCGAGGCAATCGCCGCCGATCTGATCTTTGGTTGCTTGAAGCGCATCCTGCCGGCGCCCGGCAAGGACGACCGCATAGCCGGTTTTGGCCAGGCCCTTTGCGACGGCACGGCCTATGCCCGACCCCGCTCCGGTCACCAATGCAACTTTCTCAGCGCTCAACTCAACCTCCCTTTATGATGATCGAGATGCAAGCTTATGAAGTTCTCCAACAGACGTCACTTGCTTTCTGCCGATGGATGAACGGGCTTGCATGGAGCGTAGGCAATCGGATTATCTGGAGATTGTCGTGAAGCTGCGCCGCCAACATCGGGCCGATCTCCCGGCCGGAAGCATTATCCAGCTCGAAAAGGATGACGCCTGGGTCGATCTGGCTGAAGGCGGATCACTGGCAGCGAGCCTTGACTGGCTCGTCGCTTCATCACCGGCGGCGGCGGAGGGGCCGCTCCTCTTGCCGTTTGCGCCGCGATCCTTTCGCGATGTCCTGCTTTATGAGCGCCATTGGGTCCAATCGTCGCGGGGCTATGTCAGGCATTTCATGCCCCAGGCCTTCCGCCTGACTCAAGCCTACGAAAAGCTGACCGGATCGACCTTCCCGGCCTTTCGTCCGCCGAAATTGCTGGCCCACCAGCCGCTCTATTACTTTGGCAATCATCTCACCATCGTGCCGAGCGGTACGGCGATCAAGCCCCCGTCTTACACCAAGGCCCTGGACTATGAACTCGAACTCGGCTGGATCCTGTCCAAGCCCTTGTTCAATGCCACGCCTGAACAGGCGCTCGATGCGGTGGGGGGCTTTGTCGTCATCAACGACTTCTCTGCCCGCGACGTGCAGCGCGCCGAAATGCAGTCGGGCTTCGGGCCGCAAAAGAGCAAGCATTTCCTGACCTCGATGTCGGCGACGATGATCACGGCCGATGAAATCCTTCCGCATGTCGATGCGCTCAAAGCGCTGGTCGAGATCAATGGAAAGCGTATAGCGAGCCTGACCTCCGCCGGGATGCGTTATTCCATTGCCGAAGTCCTGGCGCATCTGTCGCGCGATGAGCAGCTCCATCCGGGCGAGTTGATCGCAAGCGGCACCTTTCCCGGCGGATCGGGCATCGAGGCAGGCCGCCTGCTGGAGAGCGGCGATGATCTTCGCCTGATCATCGAAGAGGTGGGCGAGATCACCCACCGGATCCTTTAAATTCCATGCGCAAAGCAACCTGGCTCAATGGCCCCGACCGCGGCACCACCCGTTTTGGCGAGCCCGCGAAGTATCGCGAAGGCCTTTACCGACTGACGGAGCGAACCTTTGCCTGGATGGTGCCGAACGGCGCGTGGGGTGAAGCCAATTTCGGCCTCATCGATTGCAGCGGCAAGAGCGTTGTGATCGACACGGGATGGGACCTCAAATATACGCGTGAATTTCTCCAAGGCGCATCCGAGCTTCTGACGCGCTCGCCGGTTCACAGCGTGATCAACACCCATTCGGACGGCGACCATTGCTGGGGCAACCAGCTTTTCGAAGGCATGCCGATCTTTGCCACCCATGCCTGTATCCGCCAAATGCATCATCTCGAGCCGCGCTCGCTGCGATTGCTGGCCAAAGCCAGCCGCGTGATGAAGGCGCTGCCCGTAGCGGGAATAGATGTTCTCGGCCACTATGCCGGCGCGATGATCGCCCCCTATGATTTCAGCGGCATCCGTCTGACCACGCCCAATCAGGGATTTTCCG
>VAZZ01000108.1:0-511 GCA_005884715.1 Alphaproteobacteria bacterium
TTTTGGTTACGGAAACATTGCAGAGTGCTCCTGTTTATCTGATGGCAGGTGCTCTCTATCTGTGTTTGACGATCCCAATGGCACGAATAGCCGCAAGGCTTGAACGCCAGCGCGACGCTTGGCGTTAGGGGCGCCATTCATGCTTCAGCTTCCCCAACTTTATGCAGAAAACATCCACCGGTGGCTCCCTGAGCTACTCTACTATTCGCTCACCACGCTCAAAATTGCAGCCATCTCCTTCATTTTGGCGATTGCCTTTGGTCTCCTATTTGCACTCATGCGAACATCACCTAACCGTTGGATACGTGGCATCGCCGTCGCTTATATCGAGATCGTCCGCGGTCTTCCGATTGTTGTGCTGCTTTACATTGTTTATTTTGCTCCACCGCAGCTATTTCCCGATCTCAATTGGCAATGGTTCAACGCTTTCTCCGGCGCTGCTCTCGGGCTTGCCTTGCATGGCGGTGCAATCCTTGCTGAAGTTTTCCGATCGGGCATCGAAGCACTCCAC
>VAZZ01000108.1:530-4074 GCA_005884715.1 Alphaproteobacteria bacterium
CTCCCGCAAGCAGCCCGCATTGTTCTGCCGCCGGTAGCCAATTATGCGATCGGTCTTCTCAAGGATACATCGCTGTGTTCGCTAATCGGCGTGAATGAATTGATGAACGGCGCCAAGAGTATCGCATTCGCCGATTACCAGCCGATGGCTGTGTTCGTGCTGGTTGCAGGCATCTATTTCGCCATGAGCTATCCACTTTCATTGATGGTTCGCTATATGGAGTGGCGAATGAATGTCGCGGGCTGAAAAAAGGATCCAACGAAAGTCCAAAAGGTCGAAGTCATTACAGTGCGCGTACCCTATAAGCGCGTCGAATCGAGCTCGCTCATCAACCGCGGCGGTATTACCGATGTGATCGTCAAGATAACAGCCGATAATGGTCTGGTTGGTTGGGGCGAGTGTACGCGCGCTGCGGACACTGCAGGTATCGAGAGCGCAGTCAGGAATATGGCGCCGCTCATCATCGGCCGCAGCCCTTGGGATAAGGAGGCCATGCACCGCGACCTCGGCATCTATGCTGTTTGGGCATTCCAGCCAATGACTGGAAATTTCGCTTTTGCTGGCATCGACATGGCTTTGTGGGACCTTTGTGGCAAAGCCTGCGGCCAGCCGCTCTACCGAATGCTTGGCGGTGCCATGCGCGAGACTGTCGATTATTTCTATTACATGGAATGGGGTACGCCAAAGGAAATTGAAAAGCAATGCAAGGACGGCGTCGCGCGCGGCTACCAAGCTTACTACATCAAAGTTGGCGTTGATGAACAGAAAGAGGAAGCCATGCTGGAGGCGCTGCGCGGTGCTATCGGGCCAGAGGGAAAACTTCGGATTGATGTCAATCAGGCCTGGACCATCCCACAGGCAACGCGCCTGCTCAAACGCTGGCATCAACGCTACGATATCGATTTCGTCGAGGCGCCGGTGCCGATTGATCCAGTTGAGAATATGCACGACTTGCGAAAGCGAGTTGACGTGCCGTTCTGTGTGAACGAGGGTCTGTGGCGCGAGGCCGACGCCTACAGAATAATTAAGAGCCGTTGCGGTGACTACCTCTGCTACAGCGTCTATTGGGTGGGCTCCATCGGGCGTTGGCACGCGCTTAATCAGATCAGCCACATGGAAGGTTGGCAGGTGATCAAACACACGCATGGTGAGTTGGGTCTCACCGCGGCGGCTTGCCAGCACGTCATGTTAGCAGCGCCCAATGCAGCCCTCGGCAGTCAGCAGACATCTCAAGTCATGGAGAATGACATCCTCACTGAGCGCATCCCAATCGTTGATGGCCCAACGTGGGGGCGAATAGAAGGGCCAGGGCTCGGAGTTGATGTCGATGAGGACAAACTCGCGCGTTTCCACGAAAGTTACCTCAATTTTGGCGAGTTCCCGACCTACGCCGGCAAAGTTGAAGTTCCCAAGGTGTAACCCGATTAAAATCGTAACCATCAAGACAACATAAGTGCTTTCAAGTTGCTCTCTCCAACTCCCAATGTCTGCTCTGGGGTCATTCGCGACCAGGTCGAGCCGGTAGCAAGTCCGGTCATGTCCGCTATACCGCCGAAAGCGAAAGTAAATTCAGAGCATTAGCGGCAATGCGATAGGCCATGGCGGGTTGATGGCACTGCCCGAGACGTGATTCAAGCTCCGAAACCGGAGCTTTATGTGCACACGCGAGCGAATTTCTGAACCGAAAACCACACTAGAATCATAGATTTTCTAGTGTCCTTTCGAATCCGAAGTTCGCTCGGAAGGCGCTGCGAGATGTTGCGAACTTCGGATTCGGGACACTAGCGCTCTATGTTTGTGACCTTCTTCCACGAGCTCAAAGCGTCCGGCATCCCGGTCACGCTGAAGGAATATCTGACCCTCATGGAAGCGATGGAGGCTGGACTGGCGCGCTTCCAGGTCGAGGATTTCTATCACCTCTCGCGCACTGCGCTGGTGAAGGATGAGCGCAATCTCGATAAATTCGACCGTGTCTTCGGCCATGTCTTCAAAGGCCTCGAAGTTTCTGCTGACGCCCTCCTCGCCGATATCCCGCAGGAATGGCTGCGCAAGCTCAGCGAGAAATTCCTCACCGAGGAAGAGAAGAAGCTCATCGAAGGGCTCGGCGGCTGGGACAGGATCATGGCGGAACTGAAGAAGCGCCTCGCCGAGCAGAAGGGCCGGCATCAGGGCGGCAACAAATGGATCGGCACCGCCGGCACCTCGCCATTCGGTTCCTACGGCTACAATCGCGAAGGCGTGCGCATCGGCCAGGACAGGAACCGAAACAATCGCGCCGTCAAGGTCTGGGATCGTCGCGATTACAAGGATCTCGACGACACGGTCGAACTCGGCACCTGCAACATCAAGCTGGCGCTGCGCCGTTTGCGTAAATTTGCGCGCGAAGGAGCGCCCGGGGAACTCGATCTCGACGGCACGATCAGATCGACCGCCAACAAGGGATATCTCGATCTGAGGCTCGTTCCGGAACGCCGCAATACCGTGAAGGTTTTGCTATTCTTCGATGTCGGCGGCTCGATGGATCCGTTCATTCGCCTGTGCGAGGAACTGTTCTCGGCGGCGCGTGCCGAATTCAAGCATATGGAATATTTCTACTTCCACAATTGCCTTTACGAGAAGGTATGGAAGAGCAATCGCCGCCGCCATGACGAGCCGATTGAAACCTGGAAGGTTCTGCATACCTATGCATCCGACTACAAGGTCATCTTTGTCGGCGATGCTGCCATGAGCCCCTATGAGCTTACCCATGCCGGTGGCTCGGTCGAGCATTTCAACGAAGAGGCAGGAACAGCCTGGCTCGAACGCATCGTGGATATATATCCCAAAGCCATATGGCTCAACCCTGCGCCTGAGCGGCATTGGGCGTATGCGGCATCGAGCGATCTCATTCGCCGCATTTTCGCCGGCCGGATGTTTCCCTTGACGCTTGAAGGCCTCGACAAGGCCATGCGCGAACTGACGCGATAGCATCGGACCGAAAAGTCCATGGCCGCCCGCCGAGGCGGCCATCCAGTTCTCAAATCTGGCGCGTGACCGGACGGAAAACCGGTACTCACTTTTCCTGATCACGCGCCTGCGGTTTTCGGACAATCCGATGCGAATGACAAAGAAATGGAGCGGTTCCAACATTAATTCGGCGACGGACTTGTCCCGGGCATCCGTCTTACTGGGTGATGAATAACTGAGGAGATCCGAATGCAGAACAAGGCCAAACTCGTCCTCGCCGCCGTCGCTTTATCCACGTTGGGCATTGGTGCCCTCGCCACGACGGCTTTTGCCGACCGCCCCGGCTGGTTCGGCTACCATGGCGGCATGATACGCGAGATGATGCAGCGTTACGACGCCAACAAGGACGGCAAGCTGACCCAGCAGGAAATCGATGACAATCGCGCCGAATGGTTCGCCAGGTTCGATGCCGACAAGAATGGCAGCCTGA
This sequence comes from Alphaproteobacteria bacterium, assembly GCA_005884715.1. Taxonomy (GTDB): domain Bacteria; phylum Pseudomonadota; class Alphaproteobacteria; order Rhizobiales; family Aestuariivirgaceae; genus Taklimakanibacter. Next base: position 3,967 of record VAZZ01000108.1, read on the forward strand.
ACCTCAAGGAATTCGAGGCGCTGTGGCTCGAAGCCAATCGCCAGGATATGATCCGCGAATTCCAGAGGCTCGATCCCAATGGCGATGCCGCTGTGTCGCTTGGGGAAT
>VAZZ01000108.1:4127-15001 GCA_005884715.1 Alphaproteobacteria bacterium
GACGATGACAACGACGATGGCGGCGGCGACTCCGACCAGCAATAACAAGTGGCGGTGGACGGCCGGCCCGCAGGTTCTGTGCTGCGGGCCGCTTTTTTGCTATCTGTCGCTGCTGCGGCCAATTGTCCGCATCTATCATTCCGCTCCCGCGGCGATCCGCACCCGCTTAACGCGCCTCTTTTCGGCCTGAGCCGTCGCGGGGCGTAGTCCGGGTGTCGTGTAAATATGCTGGTACCGTCTCGCCACCCATGACAGACTTGCGGGGTAAAGGAAGCCTAGCAAGACAGTAGACATGCCAGCCACCCTCATCCGCGCCAACGACCCTCTCCTCCAGCCCTACACCATCAAGCATCTGACGCTTCGCAACCGGATCATGTCGACCGCGCATGAGCCGAACTATCATGAAGACGGCATGCCGAAGGACCGCTATCGGCTCTATCACGTCGAAAAGGCCAAGGGCGGCATCGCGCTGACCATGACGGCGGGCTCAGCCGTCGTCTCGCGCGATTCGCCTCCCGCTTTCGGCAATCTGCTCGCCTACAAGGACGAGATCGTGCCGTGGCCCCATCTCGGGCGCCGGACCAACTGGAACAAGGCCGACTGGCTCCCTGTTCTCTCCCCCTCGCCGGTCCGCGAGCCGGCGCATCGGGCCTTTCCCAAGGAGATGGAGGATTGGGACATCGAGCGCATCATCGCCGATTATGCCACGGCGGCCGAGCGCATGAAGGCGGCCGGCCTCGATGGCTTCGAGTTCGAATGCTACGGCCATCTGATGGACGCCTTCTGGAGCCCGGCGACCAATTTGCGCGAGGATGCCTATAATGGCTCGATCGACAATCGCCTGCGCTTCACCATGCGCGTGCTCGAGGCGGTGCGCAAAGCCGTCGGCCCCGATTTCATCGTCGGCTGCCGGCTCGTCGCCGATGAGGATTGGGACAAGGGCCTCTCCAAGGCGGAAGGTCTCGAGATCTGCCACAAGCTGAAGAATTCCGGCCTCATCGACTTCCTCAACATCATCCGCGGCCATATCGAGCATGATGCGTCGCTCGTCAAAGTGATCCCGGTGATGGGCATGCAGGCTTCGCCGCATCTCGATTTTGCCGGCGAAGTCCGGGCTTTGACCAAGTTCCCGGTCTTCCATGCGGCGCGCATCAGTGATGTCGCGACCGCACGCCATGCGGTCGCCGAAGGCAAGCTCGATATGGTGGGCATGACGCGCGCCCATATTGCCGACCCCCATATCGTCCGCAAGATCGCCGAGGGGCGCGAGGCCGAAATTCGCCCTTGCGTCGGCGCCACCTACTGCATCGACCGTCTCTTTGAGGGGTATGACACGCTGTGCATCCACAATCCGGCGACGGGACGTGAGGCTTCGACACCGCATGTCATCATCCGCACTACTGGCCCCCGCCGGAAGATTGCCATCATCGGCGCTGGCCCCGCCGGCCTCGAAGCGGCGCGCGTCTCGGGCGAGCGCGGCCATGAAGTAATTCTGTTCGAAGCATCCGGAAATCCCGGCGGCCAGATCCGGTTGGCGAGCCAGGCCAAGCGCCGGCGCGAATTGATCGGCATTGCCGACTGGCGGGCCGAACAGTGCGAACGCCTCGGCGTCAGCCTGAAATTAAACCATCTCGTCGAAGCCTCGGATGTCAGGTCACTTGCGGCCGAAATCGTCATCGTCGCGACTGGCGGCCTGCCGCAAAACATGGCGATCGAGGAAGGAGCCGATCTCGCCGTGTCGAGCTGGGATATCCTGTCCGGCGACGTGAAGCCGGCTGACGACGTCCTGCTCTTTGACGACAATGGCGCGCATCCGGGAATGGCGGCGGCGGAATTCATCGCCGCGGCAGGCTCATCGCTCGAGATCGTGAGTCCGGAGCGCCTCTTTGCCCCGGAAATTGGTGGGCTTAACCTGGTTCCCTATATGAAGACCTTCACCCAACGCAATGTCAGGATCACGACGATGACCCGCGTGCGTTCTCTGAAGCGTCAGGGCAACAAGATCTTGGCGACCTTGTGGAGCCCCTATAGCGAGGCCGACTGCGCAACCCGCCTGGTCGATCAGGTCATTGTCGAGAACGGCACGTTGCCATTGGCCGACATCTATTTTGATCTCAAGGAAGACTCGGCCAATCGCGGCGAAGTCGATTATGAGGCGCTGGTCCCTGAAGGCAAGTTCCAGCTTTTCCGCATTGGCGATGCGGTAGCTTCGCGCAATATTCACGCGGCGATCTACGACGCCTTGCGCCTGTGCAGTGTTTTCTAGCGCGTGATGGGGAAAAGCGGGTATAGGTCATGCGCCTGATCTAGAATCGGGTGGCGAGGCCGGACGATTCCGGCTAGGCCGTCTTGATGATCAACCGCACAATGGGCCCAGCTGAATGGGCCATGCTCATTCTTCTCAGCGCCATATGGGGCGGATCGTTTTTCTTCTACGCCGTTGCGCTCGCCGATTTTCCGACCCTTACCATCGTCTTCCTGCGCGTCTGTCTCGGCAGCCTTGGACTCTGGCTCTGCGCCTGGGCGATGGGCCTCCTGCCCCTCGGCCAGCCCGGACTCTGGCGCAGTTTCTTCATCATGGGGTTGATCAACAACGCCATCCCCTTCAGCCTCATCGTCTGGGGCCAGCGCGAGGTTGCCTCAGGACTTGCCGCCATCCTGAACGCCACCACGCCGTTCTTCACGGTGCTCGTCGCGAACCCTTTCCGGCGTCGCCGCCATGATGGGCAGCGACCTGTTGGCGGCGCAGCAAGGTTCGCTTCTCTCGCAGCTCGCCATCATCGCGGCGGCCATCTCTTATGGCTTTGCCAGCGTCTTTGGCCGCCGCTTCTCGCAAACCCCGCCCCTCATCACCGCTGCAGGCCAGACCGCCGCCTCGTCCTTGATTCTCCTGCCTCTGATGCTGATCATCGATAGACCGTGGCGCCTGCCCAGCCCGCCACTATCGGCATGGCTCGCTATTGCCGGTCTCGCCATCCTGTGCACATCTCTTGCCTATATTATCTATTTCACCATCCTGAAGCGCGCCGGGGCCACCAATATCATGCTGGTGACATTTCTCGTTCCGGTAAGTGCGATCCTGCTTGGCCTTAGGAGAGAGGCTCGACATCCACCACGTTATCGGCATGGCGACCATCGCACTCGGCCTCGCATTGATCGACGGGCGCGTCGTCGCCTTCCTCAAACCCCGTCGCACTTGAATTCAATCCGGTCTATCATCTAATTCCCGTTCGCAGTTTCGTCACATTGTTGGCGTCTCGCTAGGACAGGAAGAGATCATGGCCAGTCATCCCGATGTTCAAGGATTTTTCGACGAAGCCACCAATACGGTGAGCTATGTGGTGAGCGATCCCGCCACGAAGATCTGCGCCATCGTCGATTCGGTCCTCGACTATGATCTCGCGGCCGGGCGAACCTCTTTTCAATCCGCCGACAAGTTGATCGACCACGTTGGCCGCCACGGCCTCAAGCTCGACTGGATTCTCGAAACCCATGTCCATGCCGACCATCTCTCCGCCGCCCCCTATATCCAGGAGAAGTTCGGCGGAAAGCTCGGCATCGGCGCGAAGATCAAGGTCGTGCAGGACACCTTCGGCAAGATCTTCAATGCCGGCACGGAATTCCAGCGCGACGGCAGCCAGTTCGATCATCTCTTCCATGATGGCGACCGTTTCGCGATCGGCTCGATCGAGGCCTATGCCATGCACACGCCCGGCCACACGCCGGCCTGCATGACTTATGTCATTGGCGATGCCGCCTTCATTGGCGACACGCTGTTCATGCCGGATTTCGGCACCGCGCGGGCGGACTTTCCGGGCGGTGACGCGCGTGAACTTTATCGCTCGATCCAGAAGGTGCTCTCGCTGCCGCCGGAGACAAGGCTGTTCCTGTGCCATGACTACAAGGCGCCGGGCCGCGATTTCTTCGCCTGGGAAACGACAGTCGCCGCCGAGCGTGCCGGCAATATCCATGTCCGCGAAGGAGTGAGCGAGGATGAATTCGTCGCGATGCGCACGACGCGCGACAAGAAGCTTGGTGCTCCCCGGCTGATCATTCCCTCGATCCAGGTGAACATGAATGCCGGGCACTTTCCCGCTCCCGAGCCGGACGGCAATGTCTATCTGAAGGTACCGCTCAATAAAATCTAGAAAGGAAGACCGGCATGGCCGAACAATTGGGCGGCATCCATCATCTCACCGCCATCACCGCCGATGCTTCCGGCAATATGAATTTCTACACCAAGGTGCTGGGGCTGCGCCTGGTCAAGAAGACCGTCAACCAGGACGATACCAGCGCCTATCATCTGTTCTATGCCGATGGCAAAGCCAGTCCCGGCAGCGACATCACTTTCTTCGATTGGCCGGTCGGGCGCGAAAGTCGCGGCAACCACAGCATCGCGCGCACCGCCTTGCGCGTGGGCAGCGCAGCGAGCCTCGCTTGGTGGCGCGAGCGCTCGCTCGCAGCCAAAATCAAGACCGCCGAAATCGCCGAGAGCGGCGGTTTTAGCTCGCTCGATTTCGAGGATCCGGAAGGCCAGCGCCTGCGCCTCGTCGACGACAAGGGGTTGGGCGAAAGTCATCCGTGGAGCGAGAGCTCCGTTCCTGCGGCGCATCAGATCCGCGGGCTTGGTCCGATCACCCTGTCGGTGCCCGATGTGAAGCCGACCGCGGCTGTCCTGACCCAGATTCTCAATATGCAGGAAGTACGCAGCCACCCTTTGAGCGGCGGCAAAACATCGCTCCATGTCTTTTCGATGGGCCAGGGCGGTGCGCCGGCTGAACTCCATGTCGCGGTCGAGCCCGACCTGCCGATTGCCGGCCAGGGTGCGGGCGGCGTTCATCACGTAGCCTTCAGAACCCCGACCATCGAGACGCTGCATCAATGGACTGCGCGGCTCCAGAGTTTCAAGCTGCCCACGAGCGGCGAGGTCGAGCGCTATTATTTCCGCTCGCTCTATTTCCGCGAGCCGAACGGCATCCTGTTCGAGATCGCTACCGACGGGCCGGGCTTCGCCGTCGATGAGCCTCTCGAAAGCCTGGGCGAACGCCTGTCGCTGCCGCCTTTTCTCGAAGCCCGCCGCGCCAGCATCGAAGCGGGGCTGAAGCCCCTGCAATGAAGATCAGACCGTCTGATGCCCGCCACCTCATCGAGGCGCACCAGCTACACATGGCCGGCGCCCCATTGGAGCGCGCAGCCAAGGTCGTTCTCCTGATTCATGGCCGTCACGCCAGTGGAACGGTCATCTTGCCGCTGGCCAATCGTCTCGCTATGCCGGGCCTTTGTTTCCTGGCGCCTGATGCCGAGACCGGAAGCTGGTATCCGGGATTGTTCCTCGCCCCGATCATCACCAATGAACCCTATCTTAGCCAGGCGCTCGAAAGGCTGGGGACCATTCTCGGCGCTGTCGAAAAATTGGGTTTCGACATCGCCCGCCAGGTCGTGCTGGCCGGCTTCTCGCAAGGCGCCTGTCTCGTTCTCGAATATGCCGCCCGCAATCCGCGCCGCTATGCGGGCATATTGGGTTTCACCGGTGGCCTCATCGGTCCGGATCCGATGCTGCGCGAGGAGAGAGGCACGTTCGACGGCACGCCCGTCTTCCTCGGCTGCAGCGAGAAGGACCCCTTCATCCCGGCAAAGCGCGTCTTGGAGACCGCCGAGCATCTCAAGACCCACGGCGCCATCGTGACCACGCGCTTTTACCCGGGCAGTGATCACATCATCAACGACGATCAAATCGCCCACGGCCTTGAGATACTGTCATCTAGAGTCGTCGCCTGACATCTGAAATCGAAGGGAAGCAGGACATGGATATTGGCATAATCGGTCTCGGACGCATGGGCGGCAATATTGCCAAGCGCCTGATGCGGGGCGGTCATAAATGCGTGGTGCTCGACCGCAAACAGGATGCCTTGAAGGAGGTCCAAAGCGCTGGCGCTTTGGCCGCCAAAGATTCGGCCGACATGCTGAAGAAGTTGACGAGACCGCGCGCCGTCTGGCTGATGCTGCCGGCGGGCGCCATCACCGAGAAGGTTGTCGCCGAGGTCGCGGCCGAAATGCGTGCGGGCGATATCCTGATCGATGGCGGCAACAGCTTCTACAGGGACGACATCCGCCGCGCCAGGACTTTGCGGGAAAACGGCATCCGCTATGTCGATGTCGGCACCTCGGGCGGGGTATGGGGTCTCGAGCGCGGCTACTGCCTGATGATTGGCGGCGATGCGGAGACCGTCACTCATCTCGATCCGATCTTCTCCTGCCTCGCCCCCGGTCTCGGAAAGATCGAACGCACGCCGGGACGCGAGCGCCGCGATCCGCGCCCCGAGCATGGCTATGTCCACTGCGGGCCGGCCGGTTCCGGCCATTTCGCCAAGATGATCCACAATGGCATCGAATATGGTCTGATGCAGGCCTATGCCGAGGGCTTCGACATCCTACGCAACAAGTCGAGCGACGCGCTGCCGGAAGATGAGCGTTTCACATTCGATATGGGGGATCTTGCTGAGGTGTGGCGGCGCGGCAGCGTCGTCTCGTCATGGCTGCTCGATCTCTGCGCCATTGCCTTGACGCGCGATGGCGACCTCAAGAGCTTCACCGGCTCGGTGGCCGATTCAGGCGAAGGCCGCTGGACGGTCGAAGCGGCGATCGAGGAGGCGGTGCCGGCCGATGTTCTCTCGACCGCCCTCTACGCCCGCTTCAGGTCGCGCCGTGATCATACTTTCGCGGAAAAGCTTCTCTCCGCCATGCGCTATGAATTCGGCGGCCATGTCGAAGAGAAGAAGTAGTTATTTCCCTTCTCCCAGGGGGAGAAGGAGGGCCCATCGCGACAGCGATGGGAGGATGAGGGGATGCGCTCTCTCCGGATAGACCGTATCCCCTCACCCTGCCATTGCTGCGCAATGGCATCCCTCTCCCCAGGGGAAAGGGAAATCACATCCGTCCGTATTTCCTCATCACATCGATGAGCCGGTCATGCGGCAGTGCGATCGACCTGTTGCCGTCACGCCCGACCATCGTCTCGTTGGCGATCATGCTGTCGATGATGGCCTCTTCCGTCGCTTCGATCGTCGCTGTGAAGAGCGGATCGATATCGCCGGTGGCGATCGCTTCAAGGCGGCGCAACTCACCGCGTTTGGCGGCGAAGGCCGCCTCATTGGCGCTCGAGAAGGCGAGGAAGATATCGCCCGAACTGTTGTGGCCGATGCCGCCGGTCCGCGCCAGGCCGATCGGCACGCGCCGTGCAAGGCGTTTCAACTGATGGGCCTCGAGCGGCGCGTCAGTGGCGATGATCACGATGATCGAGCCTGAGGGTTTGCCGCGCAATTCATCGCCCGGAAGATGGCGTCCCACCGGGACGCCGAGGATGGTGCATTCCGGCCTTTGGCCGAAATTCGATTGGACGAAGGCGCCCACCGTATAGGAACGTCCGGCCACCCTGACGAGGCGCGAGGCCGTGCCGTTGCCGCCCTTGAAGTCATAGCAGATCATGCCGGTGCCGCCGCCCACACTGCCCTGCTCGACCGGTCCGCCTCTGGCACTCTCCAGCGCTTCGATCACATGCTCGGTCTTCACATGGAAACCATTGATGTCGTTGAGATCGCCGTCATAGGTCTCGGCAGCGACAGGAAGCCCCCAGTCCTGCACGTTGCTCGCTGTTCTGCCCAGCCATTGACTTATGGCATCGCGCACGATGCCGCAGGAATTCGTATTGGTGATGGCGATCGGCGTCTGCAATTCGCCCGATTCCTCGATCCAGATCGTGCCGGTCATCTCGCCATTGCCGTTGAGCGCATAAAATCCGGCGGCGCACGGAATCTGCGCCTTGCCGCGGCCGCGCGGCAGCAAGGCGGTGACGCCGGTGCGCACCGGGCCCTGCCCAACCACAAGCTTGCCCTCACCTGAAATCAGCGTCGTCGTTCCAAGCTCGACGCCGGCCACATCGGTGATCGCATTGTTCTCGCCAGGCTCACCCGCAAACGGAAGCTTCAGTCCGCGAGCCCGCGTCCTGCCGGCGGGTGTGACATGGTGAGACTTCATGGATCCCTCCGCCAATAGCATCAGCCGGGCGAGTGAAGAAAGTTAGGCCACACCCAGCTTCTTCTGCAGGCTCGAGCTCGATGTCGTGTACTGGAACAGCAAGCCCTCGCCCGGATGGATATGGTGGAATGCTTCTTGCGCCATCAGGGCTGCTTCATGGAAGCCCGACAAAATGAGCTTCAGCTTCCCGGCATAGCTGTTGATATCGCCGATGGCGAAGATTCCCGGCACCGAGCTTTCGAACTTCGCCGTATCTACGGGAATGAGGTTCTCATGGAGATTGAGCCCCCATTCGGCGACCGGGCCGAGCTTCATGGTGAGCCCGAAGAACGGCAGCATGGCATTGGTGGCGATGTCGAAGGGGCCTTCATTGCCTTTGACCTGGGCGGATGAGAGTACGCCATTCTCACCGGTGAGCCCGGTCACCTGGCCGAGCTTGAGCTGCATCTTCCCGGCGGCGACGAGCTCGCGCATCTTCTTCACGCTGTCGGGTGCGGCGCGGAAATCGTCGCGCCGATGCAGTAGTGTGAGGCTGTTGGCCAGAGGCTGGAGATTGAGGGTCCAGTCGAGGGCTGAATCGCCGCCCCCGACGATCAGGATATCGCGGCCGCGCAGCGCATCCATCTTCTTGACCGAATAGAACACCGAAGTTTTCTCATAGGCTTCGATACCCGGAATCGGCGGCTTCTTCGGCTGGAACGAACCGCCGCCCGCGGCGATCACCACCACCTTGGCGTGGAAGACGATGCCGCCATCGGTCTTGAGCTCGAACCGGCCATCCTCGAGCTTCCTGAGTTCGGACACCATCTGGCTGAAATGATATTGCGCCTTGAACGGCTTGGCCTGATCGAGAAGACGATGCGTCAGCTCCGAACCGGTGACGATCGAGAGCGCCGGAATGTCATAGATCGGTTTTTCGGGATAAAGCTCCGCGCACTGTCCGCCCGCCCGGTCGAGAATATCCACGACGTGACACTTGATATCGAGAAGCCCGAGCTCGAAGACCGCGAACAAACCGCAGGGACCTGCACCCACGATCACCGCATCGGTGGAAATCACCTCTTCGCTCATATCTCCGCTCCAATTTTTCTTAAAACTGTTTTTCGGGCACTTTTACCCTGAGCCCGTCAAGCGCATCCGACACCTTGATCTGGCAGGAGAGCCGGCTCTCATCGCGCACGTCGAAGGCGAAGTCGAGCATGTCTTCTTCCATCGGATTGCGCGGACCGGTCTTTTCGAGCCAGCCTGGCTCGACATAGACATGGCAGGTCGCGCAGGCGCAGGCACCACCGCAATCGGCATCGATCCCCGGAACCATGTTCTTGACCGCGGTTTCCATGACCGTCATGCCGGTCTGCCCATCGACCGTCTGCTCGCTGCCATTATGCTGGATGAAGGTGATCTTCGCCATTCCGGGCCTTTTTGTCGGGTATTCTGCCGCGGCCTCTTTAAGGGATCGAGGCGGCGAACACAAGGAATTGGCCCTATGCGCTACCCGACAACCTTTTCCGCCTCCATGGCAAAGGCCGCCATGGCGCGATCGAGCTCCGAGAGGATGGCTTGCTTGCGCCGCTTTGGCCCTGGATAGCCCATGGTTTCGAGCCTTTCTGCCAGCGCTGCTATTTTGGGCGCTCCGATCGAGCGGGCCGATCCTTTGAGTGTGTGGGCGGCGAATTTCCAGTCATCGCCCGATTGGGCGGCGTCGAGCTGCGCCCGGATCGGTGCGAATTGGCCGAGAAACAGGCCGATCAGCTCGCGTTCGAGAGCACCGTTTCCGGCTGTGTATTGGTGCAACTGGGCACGATCGAAGATGGCGGGGTCGGCAGCTTCTGTCTTGCTTGCCTGCCTCCTTTTGGTCCGCCCATTGGTTAACATTTTCTTACCCTTGCCGCGCCCGGCTTGATCCGGACGTTCCGTCATATTCCGTAGATCGGGTCGCTTAATATAGATTTTTCTATTTTGATTCAAAGCGAACCACAATTTTAACCAAAACTTTATTTAGCCGCATCGGCAGGGTTAAGATGAGTTCAAGCGGGACTTCCGATGAGTTATCATGCAAGCTCTAAACGGACCGCCTGGCAAGGCCCGGTGCAGTCCGAACCCCATGCACGCGGATGGGATCTCAGCGTGCAGATGGGACGGCCAACCGGGTGGGACTGGGGTCGGGCGGACATGGAAATGCCGTCGATAAACAGGGAAGTGGTGCGGGTATGGTAAATAATCCAAACGATCCACGGCGTCCGCAGCGGCGCCAGCAAGGCCGCGATCGCAACGCCGACGCCGGCCGGCGCGAGGCTGACCTTGGCGCGACACGCGATGCCCCCCTGCGCGGACGGCCCGCCAATGAGAATGAACCCGCTTCGGCGGCGATGACGGCCAGTCTGCGCCGCAAGCCCTCGCACACGCCCTATTATCTCGCATTCGTCTTGTCGCTGCTCTGGATCTTCCTGTGGTTCTGGAGCTTCAGCGCGGCCGTCCTCGAAAAGCCGAACCCCTTCTCGACCCAGTCGATGCCGCAGACCATGACTGCTCTCGCGGTCCTGGTCCTGCCCCTCGCGCTGGTTTGGACGACCGCCTATTTCTTTAGGCAGGCGCGCCAGTTACGCCAGGTTTCTGAAGTTTTGGTGCAGACCGCCATGCGCCTCGTCCGGCCTCAGGACATCGCCGCCGATGGCCTCGCTTCAATTGCCCAGGCGGTGCGCTCGGAAGTCGACGTCCTGGTTGGCGGCGTCGAGCATGCGGTCCAGCGCGCCTCCGAACTCGAAGGCATCGTCCATAAGGAGATTTCCGCCATCGAACGCGCTTTTGGCGGCAATGAAGAGCGCATTCGCACCCTGGTC